>JAYSPY010000122.1:0-38270 GCA_043721855.1 Pseudorhodobacter sp. | reverse complement strand
GCAGAGGCATCGCCTTCCATCAGCAATTCCGAAAATGCCCGGATCGAGGTCATCGGCGTGCGCAATTCATGGCTGATCTGGCTTAGAAACGCATCCTTTTGCACCGATACCTGCCTAAGCTGTTCGTTGGCCTCGCGCAGTGCACCCGCCACGCGTGACAGCTCTTCTTGCTGCGCTTCCAGCCGGCCCGAATATTCCATGATCTGCGCCGCCTCATTCGCCACCGCCAGCAGATCTTCCACCGTCACCCGGTCACGCCCGACCAGTTCGCTGATCATCGCATGGGCCGTGGCCGCCCCCACAGACCCCGCCAATCGCCGCTCCAGCCGTTCTACAAATTCCGGGCTGGCATCGGGCAAATACCCCTCTTTGCCCTGCGCCTTGGCCTCTGTGGCAAATATCGCCAGCGCCGCATCGCCCAAAATCCGCTGCGTCATCACCAACAACGCCTCCGGCTCTGCCCGCCCGCGAGTCCAGGGGCGCAGCCCGCCAGTGCCTGCATCAAACACGTTGACAAATGCCGCCCCTTGCACCCGTTCCTGCGGTCCCGGAAACGTCAGCAATGACCCAAGAATAAACGCCACGGTGTTCAAAACCATCGACCAGAACACCGCATGCAACAGCGGATCCATCCCCTCCACCCCAAACAAAGCTTGTGGGCGCAGCCAGCTAAACCCGAACAACCCCTCCGCAAACACCTGCGTCGAAATTACGGCGTCGGGGCCAAAACTTGGCAAAAACATCGTGTAGCCCCAAATCACAAAGCCGATGCCCAAGCCCGCCGCGGCCCCCACCCGCGTGGCCCCGCGCCAAAAGATCCCGCCCAGCATGGCGGGCAAAACCTGCGCCGCACCCGCAAACGAAATCAACCCGATCGCCGCCAGTGCCGCCGACCCGCCCGACAGCCGGAAATAGCCATATCCCAGCGCCAATACCCCCGCGATAGACAGCCTGCGCGCCAATAAAACGATCCGCCGCAGATCGCCCGACACCGCCGTTTGCGGCCGCAACCGCAGCCATAATGGCATCACGATGTGGTTCGATACCATCGTTGACAGCGCAATCGCCTCGATGATCACCATCGAGGTGGCACTGGAAAACCCACCCAGAAACGCCAGCATCGCAAGGCCGCCCTGCCCGGCAGACAATGGCAGCGTTAACACGAACATATCGGGGTTCGATCCCGCAGGCAGGCGTTCCAGCCCCAACACGGCAATAGGCACGATGAACAGGCTCATCAAAAACAGATACAGCGGAAACGCCCAACTGGCCCGCGCCAGATGCCGCTCGTCGCCGTCTTCGACCACCAGAACCTGAAACATCCGCGGCAGGCAGATCACCGCCGCCCCCGCCAGAAAAATCAGGCCAAACCAGCGCCCCGGCTGCAATTCCCACGCCGCTATTTTTGACGCGCTGATGCGCCCGGCAATATCAATCGGCCCGTCCGCCAAACCCCAGACCACGAAAATCCCCACCGCCAGCAATGCCACCAGTTTCACCACCGCCTCCACCGCGATGGCCGTCACGATGCCGTGGTGCTGCTCTTTCGCGTCCAGATTGCGGGTGCCAAACAACACGGTAAACAGCCCAAGCCCCACCGCCACCCAAATTGCCGTGGCATTGCGATCCGGCAATGCCCAACCTTCGGGTGTAGCGGACGCAAACACCCCAAAAGACAGCGTCACCGATTGCAACTGCAGCGCGATATAGGGCGTTGCCGCCACCACGGCCATCACCGTCACCATGACGCCCAGAAGGTTCGATTTGCCGTAGCGCGACGATATCAGATCCGCGATCGAGGTGACCCGCTGCTGCCGCCCGATGCGCACCAGCTTGCGCAACACCCACCACCAGCCGATGAACACCAGCGTCGGCCCCAGATAAATCGTCAAAAACTCCAGCCCTGACCGCGCCGCATAACCAACGGCGCCGTAAAACGTCCAGGCCGTGCAATAAATCGACAAGGACAAAGTATAAACCAACGGCGAGCGAAGCCATGCGACCCGACCCCGCGCGGCCCGGCGCTCTACCAGATAGGCCACCAGAAACAGAAAAAATACATAAGTAAAACAGCTCAGAACCAACACATTGAACGGCATCTAGCTGTCGTCCTGTGTGGCATCTGGCGGGGCAGTCTCGCCGCCATCATCCGTCGCATCCGCCAATCCGGGTGCCAACCAGGCGGCAAGGCCCACCAGCACAGCCCAGATGACAAACATATAAATCCCGTCGCGGGCCGTATCGCGCGCACCCGTCCCGGTTGGGGCCCACAAAATCGGCAACAGCACCAAAAATCCACCAAACACCGGCAGCAACCGCGCGGCATCCACCAAACGCCGCCGCCGATAGTCCGGCCGTGGCAGAAACAACGGCGCGCGCGGCCGTCTCATAGCCCCACCAAGGCCCGCGCCTGTGCCACAATTTCGGCATTGGCAAACGGCTTGGTCATAAACAGGCTCACCCCGGCCCGCAGTGCCGCCTCGCGGTCGCGCGCCAAACCTTTGGCGGTCAACATCATCACCGGCAGATCGCGCGTGGCGGCATCAGCGCGCAGCAACGCCACAATGTCCAAGCCGCTTTTCCCCGGCAGCATCAGATCAAGGATCACCAGATCAGGCCGCTGCCGCGTCACTTCTGCCACCGCCGCCGCACCATCTGCCAGAACCGAAACCTGCCAGCCATCGCGCGCCAACACGAACCGGATCGCCTCGGCAATATTGGGTTCGTCCTCGATCAACAGCACATGCTGGCCCATCTGCATCCCCCCCCTTTGGTCCCGCGAACTATCCGCGCAAACCAAAGCCCTGTCAAAAGCGCATTCACGCGGACCGGGCGCTCAGACCGCATCGGTCAAGATCGACGGCTCTCTCCGTGCCGGGCACGCGGTGCGGTCGCAGATCCGGCAGGTCGATCCAACTGGCAGAGCCGCCCCCCCAGCCACCCCGTGCCCAGCCATCCCGTGCCCAGCCACCCCGTGTCCAGCCATCCCGTGCCCAGCCGTCCCGTGCCCAGCTCTTCCGCTCATCCCGAGCCCGCCCATCCCGCGACCAGCCACCCCCAGTGCTCCCGCCTCCGGCCAGATCAACATCGCGGCCTCCCGCAATTCCACCCCGCCAAAGCCGCCCGCCTGTGTCACCTGACAAAACGCATGGACCCCAAAGCGTTGCGGTACCCGCCCTGCCATGTCGACCAAAGCCGTCACTGCCGACATTGGCCGCGACAGCGCAGTGTAGATTGGCCATAACGGGCAAGCCGCGCCAAAGCGTGGCAAAACAAACCCCTCAATGGCACGCCGGTAGGTCATTGTGCCTGACCCATCACATACCATCAGACCAAACGGCGATCCGGGCAGCATCGCCAAACGGCGAAACACCACCAACATCGCGACGCCAAACCGCTGTGCGAGCAAGCCCGGATCCGGCCCAAGTTCCGTAACAGCCGCCCGAAAGGCCACCAAAGGCAGCGCCCTTGCATCCTGCACAGCCTGCGCCACCCAAGCCCGCGCCAACACCCGCGCCGCAGGCGACGGCAACCCCGAAATCTGCGCCTCCAACCCGGCCAAATTGCTGGCGTCAACCTCTGCCATGTGCCAGCCCCACAGCCCAAGCCAGGCTTCCAGCTCCTCCTGCGGCGCCGCTATCCCCGCCGCCGGCCTCTCAGCCCCGTCCAGATAGGCAACCAACGCACCCGCCCCCACCGCCAGCCGCTCTGCATCTTGCTGCAAATTGCCCTGAAACCGCTGCCGCTGGCCAGCCTCCAGATCGTCAGTCTCCGCCAATATCCCCGCCGTCGCCCGCACGGAACTTAACGCCGACAACACCTCATGCAGCGTCGCCGACAAATGCGGATCATGCGTCATGCGGTCATTCAGCGCCTCGACACTACGCTCCAACACCGCACAGCGCCTGTATTGCGCCGCAACCAACCCGGCCCAGCCCGGATACCGTCGGGCAAATTCCTCCAACCGGTCGATCTCAACCACCACATCGCCCGCCGCCACCGCAGAGCGCAGGTCCTGGGTCAAGCCGTCCTGCGCCCCCGCCTCCAACTGGCGGGCCTCAACCCCCAAAGCCTGCGCCAACCGCGCGAGCACCGCCCCCGCCACCCGCCGCCTGTTATGCTCGATCAGGTTCAGATACGACGCCGAAACGTCCGCCCGCGCCGCAAGCTCCGCCTGCCGCATCCCCAGCGCCATGCGCTGCTCGCGTATCCGACTGCCCGTCAAAGCTGTGCCCGCCATAACCTCTCCCAATCTTGTGAAGAAATTGACAGAAAGTGCACCGCTTCACAAACCCTGAAAATCGGCTTCCTTTTCGCTCAAATACTCATCTTCAACACCCGACAAACATGCCATCACATCAAAACCAGCGCAGTCAAAAATTTTATCTGAAATTTTTCCCTTCCCCCATGCAAAAAGCGCACCAGTTGCCCGGTTCGCCCTCTTGGGTCAATCCACGACTGCTTACTTCAGCGCTTTGTCCGTGATCACGCTCGTCCAAGCGCCTTGCGGTGCCTTGGTGATCACCGGGTCAGACCCACCCGCCATCAAAGTGGCCACGGTCTTTTCGGCCGCTGCCACATCCAGCGCACCGTTTGATCCTGCCGTCAGTTTCGCCACTTCTGCCATCATCCGTTTCTGATGCGCTTCGGTCTGGGCGCCAGTCTGGTCATTTTCCAGCACGATCATCGCGGCCTCATCAGAATTGGCCTCCGCGTATTTCCAGCCCTTCATCGACGCGCGCACAAACCGCACCATCCTGTCTTCAAACGCCGGATCTTTGAGGTTGTCTTCCAGCACATAAAGCCCGTCTTCCAGCGTCGCCACACCTTCGTCCTGGTATTTGAACGTCACCAGATCTTCCGCCTTCACGCCCGCCTCAATGACCTGCCAATATTCGTTATAGGTCATCGTCGAAATACAAGCCGCCTGCTTTTGCAACAACGGATCCACGTTAAAGCCCTGCTTCAACACCGTTACTCCGCCCGCCGAGCCATCGGTTTTCAAACCAAGCTGGCTCATCCAGCTCAGGAACGGGTATTCATTGCCATAAAACCACACGCCCAACGTCTTGTCGGCGAAATCAGCCGAGGTTTTGATGCCGGTTTCTTTCAGACAGGTCAGCATCATGCCAGACGCTGCAAACGGCTGCGCGATGTTCACCAGCGCCAACCCCTTTTCGCGTGCCGCCAAGGCCGACGGCATCCAGTCAATCACCACATCCGCGCCACCGCCCGCAATCACCTGGCTAGGTGCTATATCCGGGCCACCTGGCTTGATCGTGACATTCAGGCCTTCCTCATCATAAAAGCCCTTGGCTTTTGCCACGTAGTATCCCGCAAACTGCGCCTGCGTCACCCATTTCAACTGCAGTGTCACATCATCGGCTGCCTGCGCACCGCCAGCAGCAAAAGCCGCCAGAAACGCGCCCGTCAGTAACTTTTTCATAATGTAGTCTCCCGTGTTGCGGTGCTCCTTCGCGGGCACCTTTTGTTAATGCCGTTGTGACGGGTGCCAAAATGTCACCCGCCGCTCTACCCAGGTCACCAGTCCATAAAAGGCCGATCCCGCCAAGGCCGCAACTGCAATTTCGGCCCAAACCATATCAAGTCCCAATCGCCCCACCTCGGTCGAGATGCGAAACCCCATCCCCCGCGTCGGGCTGCCAAAAAACTCCGCCACAATCGCGCCGATCAACGCAAGCGTCGACGCGATCTTCAGCCCGTTGAACACAAACGGCATTGCCGCAGGCAGGCGCAGCTTGAACAGCCCCTGCCAATAACTGCCGCCCCAGGTTGCCATCAGATCACGCTGCATCCGGTCCGATGCTGACAGCCCCGCCACCGTGTTGACCAGCACCGGGAAAAACACCATCACCACCACAACGGCGGCTTTCGATTGCCAGTCAAACCCGAACCACATCACCAAAATCGGCGCAATCCCGACAATCGGCAGGGCGGCCACAAAATTCCCCACCGGCAGCAACCCCCGCGTCAAAAACGGTGACCGGTCGATCAACACCGCCACCACAATCGCAGCACCCGCCCCGATGATAAACCCGGTCAGCGCGCCTTTCAGCACCGTCTGCACCGCATCTTCCCACAAAATCGGCAGGCTGCCCACAATGCGCGCGCCAATCATCGACGGCGCAGGCAAGATCACCGGCGACACGCCAAGCCCGCGCACCAGCCCTTCCCACACCACCAGCACCGTCACCCCAAACAGCGCCGGAATAACCATCCGCCCAGCACGGCTGGCCACCAAGCCAGATCCCGCCAGCCGCACATTCAGCGCCCACGCCAGCCCCCAAAACACCAAAGCAGCCACGACCCAGATCATTCGCGCGCCCCCATGCGCCCGTCAGCCAGCCGCTGCACAAAGCCCACAATCAAGATCAACGCCCCCGCCAACACGGCAGACGCAATCAGCGCCGCCCACATGATCAACGGCTCGCCAAACTGGCTGCCAATCAACATCCGCGCGCCCAAACCCTCAATCGCGCCCGTTGGCAATTCCCCGACAATCGCGCCAACCAGTGCCGCCGCAATCGCCACTTTCAGGCTGGCGAAAAAGTACGGCATCGACGCGGGCAACCGCAGCTTCCAGAACGCCTGGCCCCCCGACGCGCCATAAGTCTGCAACAAATCCAACTGCGCCAACTCCGGGCTGCGCAAGCCTTTCACCATGCTAACCAACACCGGAAAAAACGACAGGTAAGCCGAGATCACCCCCTTCGGGATAATCCGCGCCTCAATCCCCATCGCGTTCGACAGCACCACAATCATCGGTGCCAACGCCACAATCGGCACCGCTTGGCTGATGATCGCCCAGGGCATCACCGACATATCCATCGCCCGCGACTGCACGATCGCCACCGCCAACCCCACGCCCAGCGCAATGCCAAGCGCAAAGCCCAGCAACGTCGCCTGCAAGGTCACAAAGCCGTGGTAAACGAGACTCCGCTTCGAGGTTACCGCTTGCCCCACGACGCCCTTCCACACCTCCGCCGCCACCTGATGCGGTGCTGGTAAAACCGGGCGGGCCTGCCACATGGTCAGCGGCAAAATCTCGGCAAAGCTGATCGTCGCCCCGGCCCTAGCGGCCTGATCCCGCTCCCACTGCGCGTTCATCAAAACCGCGCCCGCATACCACAGGCACAGGATCAAACCGATCACGGTCAGGACGGGGGCCAGATTTTTCATCACCACTGCCCCCCCACCCTAACCCTCCCCCACGCGGGGGGAGGGAAGCACCAGTTCAGCGAAGGCAGCGTTTGAAGACAAGGCGGTTTCCCTCCCCCCGCGTGGGGGAGGGTCAGGGAGGGGGGGTGCTTCAAGATAAAACCCAATGCCAACCCCATCATCCCTTTGCCACCGCAGGCCAGGCAATCATCGTCACCGCCACACAGCCCAGCGCCATGCCCGCCAGTTGCAACCCGGTGGGCCGCTCGCCAAACACAAAGATCGCCATCACGGTAATCGCCACCAGCTGAAAGATCGCCGACAGCGCAATCGCCAACCCCAGCCCGTTCAGCCGCATCACCTGCACCATCAGCCAGTTGCCCAGACAGAACAGCGCCAGCGCCCCGATCAAAACGGGAACCCCGCCCTTGACCGCATAGGTCTTCAACACCGCATTCGCCGCCACGAACACCGCCGTCGCGGCCCCCAGCCACAGGAAAGATACCCCGCTCATCGCCGCCACCGCGTGTAGACGAAAGCAAGACGCGATGCAGACGCAAAAAAGACGTCGATTTTACTCATCCGAATGCCCCGCCCTTAGGCACTCACGCACGCGGTGTGCAATCTCAATAAACGCCCGGCTATCGCGAATGCCCAAAGGCCGCTCCCTCGGCAACGGGCTGTCGATCACATCGGTAATCCGCCCCGGTCGCGGTGACATCACCACAATCTTCGTGCTTAGATATACCGCCTCCGGGATCGAATGTGTCACAAACCCAATCGTCTTGCCGGTCCGCGCCCACAGCTTCAACAGTTCCTCATTCAGATGGTCGCGCACAATTTCATCCAGCGCCCCGAACGGCTCATCCATCAGCAAAAGATCCGCATCAAACGCCAACGCGCGGGCGATGCTGGCCCGCTGCTGCATGCCCCCGGACAGTTGCCACGGAAACTTGCGCCCGAACCCGCCGAGTTCCACAAGGTCCAGCACCCGCGCCACGCGGCTTTCCTGCTCAGCTCGCGAAAACCCCATGATTTCAAGCGGTAGCTTGATGTTCCCGGCAATTGTGCGCCAAGGATAAAGCCCCGCCGCCTGAAACACATAGCCATAGGCGCGGGCCTGCCGCGCCTTGTCCGGCGTCATTCCATTCACCGTCAACGTGCCGCCCGTCGGCGTTTCCAACGCCGCAATCGCCCGCAGGAAAGTGGTCTTGCCGCAGCCACTTGGCCCGATAAACGAAACAAACTCCCCCCGGTTAATGGACAGGTTGACGTCTTTGAGCGCATGCACCGGGCCGTCATTGGTCTGGAACACGAGGTTCAGATCGCGGGCCTCGATGACGGGGGTGTTTGCGTTAAGCGTATCCTTCACCTGAAAGTTTCCTTGTGTTTTGCAGCTTTTGGCCAGGCAAGATACGCATAGAGTGCTGCAGCAACCATCGCAGGGCCAGAGAAAGTAATTACCGATAGTACAAGCTCTCTGTTGATTTCCGCTTTCGGATTGGCTGTGTAGAACATTCCAAACACACAGATGACCGAGACTGCCATCGCAACAATAGGTGCAGACAATATTGCGGACCCCCGCTCGGATAGACCTGCGAATTTGCAGACTGCCATCACAGAAATCCAAATCGCGACACCCGGACCCAAACCGATTACGAATGCAACGATCACGAATGGAACTGAAAGCAGGATGCCGAAGAAGGCGATGAAGAAATAGTCCTGTGGTGTGCCCCCGGCACCAAACTTCACCACGCCAGCCATGAACGAGACCAGCCCCTGTACGCCCAGTACAACAATTATGCCGATGAGGAGCCGGCGATCGACCAATGGCGCACCTGCTGACCTCGCCATTATACCCCACTCGCCGGAATACCCGTCCGCACCACCGGCCTTGGCGCGGTCAAATCTTTCCACTGGGTCAGCGCCCGGTTCACCGCCCCATTCGGTGGCCTTGCCACGAACTGCCCATGGCCTTCCTGCGTCTTCACCACCCCATCCTCAATCGCCACATGCCCGCGCGTCAGCGTAAACCGAGGCAGCCCGGTCACCACTTTGCCCTCGAACACGTTGTAATCAATCACAGATTGCTGCGCCTTCGCGGTGATGGTCTTGGTCTTGTGCGGGTCCAGAACCACGATATCCGCGTCCGCCCCCACCAGAATGGCCCCCTTCTTCGGATAACAATTCAGGATTTTGGCGATGTTTGTTGACGTAACGGCAACAAATTCATTCATCGTGATCCGCCCTGTCGCAACGCCATGCGTCCACAGCATCGGCAACCGGTCCTCAAGGCCCCCCGTGCCATTCGGGATCTTGGTGAAATCGCCCACGCCAAACCGCTTCTGCGCCGTGGTAAAGGCGCAGTGATCGGTGGCCACCACCTGCAATGATCCTGCTGCCAACCCAGCCCACAAACTATCCTGATGCCGCTTGTCGCGGAACGGCGGGCTCATCACGCGCCGCGCGGCATGATCCCAATCGGGGTTGCGGTATTCGCTGTCATCCAGCGTCAGATGCTGGATCAGCGGCTCGCCATACACCCGTTTCCCCAGCATCCGCGCCCGCCGGATCGCCTCATGCGCCTCCTCGCAACTGGTATGCACGATATACACCGGCACCCCCGCCATATCGGCAATCATGATGGCGCGGTTGGTGGCCTCGCCTTCCACTTCCGGGGGCCTGGAGAACGCATGCGCCTCCGGCCCGGTATTGCCCGCCGCCATCAGCTTGCGCTGCAACTCCGCCACCACATCGCCATTTTCGGCATGCACTAACGGCAGCGCCCCAAGTTCGGCACAGCGCGAGAAGCTGGCAAACATCTCATCATCATTCACCATCAACGCGCCTTTGTAGGCCATGAAATGCTTGAACGAATTGATCCCGGCCTCGGTGACGGTTTTCATGTCATTAAAAACCTGCTCCCCCCACCAGGTGATCGCCATGTGATAGGAATAATCACAGGTCGCCCGCCCCGATTTGTTGTGCCACATCTGCATGGCATCCATCAGCCCCTGCCCCTGCCCCGGCAGCACGAAATCCACCACCATCGTGGTGCCCCCCGACAGCGCCGCCCGCGTGCCGCTCTCAAAATCATCCGCCGAATAGGTGCCCATAAACGGCATCTCCAGATGCGTATGCGGATCAATGCCGCCGGGCATGACATAACAGCCTGAGGCGTCGAGCACGGTATCGCCCTTCAGGTTCGGCCCGATGGCGGTGATTATTCCGCCGTCGATCAGGATATCGGCGGGGTAGGTCAGGTCCGCCGTGACGATGGTGCCGTTTTTGATGATGGTGGTCATTCTGGATCTCCCTTGTTCATTTGTTCGAGCACCTTCTTTCGAAACTCACCAGATGGTTTAGAAAAGAACGTGTTGCCGAGGCTCGTTACCACTAAAAATCGGAATGTCCGGACGGATAGCCATTGCTTAAATCGACTTTCTTTCTTGAAGTGCGACGCAAAATCTCGATACCAGTTTTCATCTTTTGGAGTCGTCTCGGGGAAGCGCCAATGTGCGGTATCACCATCATTTAGTGTTGTAGGTATCGGCGAACTGCCGGGCATACCTGTTGTGACAATAAAACTTGACGAATTCAAAAACGCCTGAGCGCCCAAGTGTGTAATAGTTGCTGGACGGTTTCCCAAATTTGTCGCCGAAATATGAAAGATTGGCTTAGGAACTCCACCTCCCATTGAAACCTCGAGCATCGGACGAGCGGTGACTTTAAGAATCTGCCGAGTGGAGCGATTGGCGATGTGCAATGCAACATACACAGCCAAAAGCGTTGCTATTGCTGCGAACCAAACTCCGAAGACTTCTAGCGCTTGCGCCCAATTCTCAAAAACTCCCCAGATCACCTCACCACCCCCGCCACATCCGCTACTTCGTGCGACAAAACATCCATCCCGTCCTTTATTAGCACATCGATGGCATAGGTCAGGTCCGTTGAAACAATGGTGTAGTGTTTTAAGATGACGATCATGATGTCTTCTTCTTTGGTAGTGCGAACTGGACACCAGCGGCATTCAGGAGTGAATATAGCAAGAAAAGCGATGCCAAATAGATCGACCAGTATCCAAAGAAATTCGGGTCAATGTTTAATTCAGCCCATATCTTTTGGAGAGTCAAAAACAGGTATGCCGTAAACAAAAGTGCGATCAGAATTGCTAGAAAAAGCGGATTTAAGCGGTTCTTAAGAGCCAAACCGACAAACATAAAGGCATACAAACGAATGTCGAACAAAGCAGCAGCTATGCTACCAACAATAAATACTCCTTTGGCGTCTTGGCTAATAAATAGGATGCCAAGAACGGCGATATAGGCTCCTACTACCCAAATAGAAACTCTGCGTGGATAACCAATCATCCCAACTCTCCCACCATCTCAAAAACTGCATGCAACAATACAACTTCGCCGGGGCGCATTAAACTCCTCACCCCACCACCCCCGCCACCTCAAGCACCGCGTGCAGCAGCACATCCGTCGCCGCCTTGTTGCTATCGCCCCGGCGCAGGCCGGGGCCTCGATCAAACAATCGCGGTCTTCCAACCGAGGCCCCGGCCTGCGCCGGGGCGATTGTGAACTTTGCCGGGGCGATTGTTAAATGCGCCGGCCCGACAGCTAAAACGGAATATCCGCAGTCACATCCCGCCATTCGGGATTGACCTCGACAATCAACCGAACCTTCCAGTTGCGCTGCCACTCCTTCATCTGCCGCTCGCGGGTGAAGGCTGACAAACGGTCGGGATGTTCCTCGAACCAGACCAACTGGCGAATATTGTAGCGGGCTGTGTGGCTGCCGGGCAAGCCGGAGCGATGCTGTTCCACCCGCGCGCGCAGGTTGGCGGTCGATCCGATGTAGATCGCCCCGCAAGGACGTGAGGCCATGATGTAGACAAAATGCAACATTTAAACAATTTGGCACATCAGGGTTAACGCAAAGTGAACTATCGCCCCGGCGTAGGCCGGGGCCTCGGTTAATAAGTCGCGTCCATCTGATCGAGGCCCCGGCCTGCGCCGGGGCGATTGGCCCTAAGCACCTCACCCCACCACCCCCGCAACCTCAAGCACCGCGTGCAGCAGCACGTCCGTCCCCGCTGCCGCCCAATCGCTCGAAATCTCCTCCGCCTCATTGTGCGACAGCCCGCCCACACAGGGGCACATCACCATCACCGTGGGCGCGACGCGGTTGATCCAGCAGGCGTCGTGGCCGGCGCCGCTGACGATATCCATGTGGGAATAGCCCAGCTTTTCAGCAGATTGCCGGACGATCTTCACCAGGCCCGCGTCAAACGTCACCGGGTCGAAGTGGCCGACCTCCTCGATCTCGCAGCCCAACCCCAACTCCTTCGCCACCGCATGGGCCGCCCGCATCACCTCGGCCTTCATCGCATCAAGTTTCCCCTGATCCGGCGACCGGATATCCACCGTGAACACCACCCGCCCGGGGATCACGTTCCGCGAATTCGGGAACACATTCATCTGCCCTACCGTGCCCACCGCGCCGGGCTGATGCGCCATGGCGATCTGATGCACCCGTTCCACTACCCGCGCCATGCCAAGACCGGCGTTCGAGCGCATCGCCATTGGCGTAGACCCGGTATGCGCGTCCACCCCGGTCAGCGTGACTTCCAGCCACCAAAGCCCCTGCCCGTGGGTTACAACGCCAATAGCGCGGCCTTCCGCCTCCAGTATCGGCCCCTGTTCGATGTGGAGTTCCAGCATCGCGTGAATGCGCCGCGCACCCACAGCCTCATCGCCAATCCAGCCAATCCGCGCCAATTCATCGCCAAACCGCAAGCCCGCGCCATCGACGCGCCCATACGCATAATCCTGCGTGTGAATGCCCGCGAAAACCCCGCTTGCCAACATCGCAGGCGCAAATCGCGCGCCTTCCTCGTTCGTCCAGTTGGTCACCACAATCGGATGCCGCGTCTTGATCCCCGCATCGTTCATCGACCGGATCACCTCCAGCCCGCCGAGCACGCCCAGCACGCCGTCATATTTGCCGCCCGTCGGCTGAGTATCCAAATGGCTGCCCATATAAACCGGGGCCAGATCTTCGGTGCCCGCCCGTGTGGCAAACATGTTGCCCATGGTGTCAACGCCCATGGTCATGCCTGCATCCGCACACCAGCGCGCAAACAAATGCCGCCCCTCACCATCCGCATCGGTCAGGGTCTGGCGGTTGTTGCCACCCGCAATGCCGGGGCCAATTTGCGCCATTTGCATCAGGCTGTCCCACAACCGCGCAGAGTTGATCCGCAGGTTCGCACCGGGAATTGTCATCATCATCTCCCAATCGCCTGAGGTCTTGTTGCCCCTTGCCGCGACTCGTTTCCTGACCGTATGGTCAGACAACAGCGCATCACAACCTGACCATCCGGTCAACGAAAATCTGGGGCCCGCGAATGGCCAAGACTGCCCAAATTACCGACCTGAAACCGGGCAAACGCACGGATATCAGGCGCGAAAATGAAAGCCTTATCCTGAAGGCTGCCGAAAAGGTTTTTGCCGAGGCTGGCTTTGGCGGGGCCACAATGCAATTGATCGCCGATTTGGCAGGCCTGCCAAAAGCCAACCTGCATTATTATTTCCCTACCAAAGAGGCGCTTTATCGCCGCGTCGTCCAGGACATCTTTGAGATATGGCTGAATGCCGCCGCCTGCTTTGACAACGCTGAAGGCCCCATAGATGGCATCGGCGCCTATATCGACGCGAAGATGGAAATCTCGCGCCGCCATCCCGATGGGTCCAAAGTCTGGGCGTCCGAGGTGATGCACGGCGCACCTGTTATTCAGGATTATCTGGAAACCACCCTGCGGGAATGGACCGTTGGCCGCATTGCGGTGATGAAGCGCTGGATTGATGCGGGCCAAATGGCCGACGTAAACCCGCGTCACCTCTTGTACATGCTTTGGGCCACCACGCAGCACTACGCCGATTTCGGGCACCAGATCGAGACGCTGAACGGTGGCGGACCGTTGACTGAAAAACAGTGGCGCGAGGCGAAAGATACCGTCAAGGCCGTTATTTTAAGGGGGATAGGGGCGGCATGACAATTACCGCCTTCGACCTGCAGCCTTCACCTTCTCCACCAAATCCTCACGCTGATGCACACGCATTAAACCAGCCCGCCGCGCAGCCCCTTCCCCGCGCCCGGCCTTTCCTGCTACACCTGACCAAGCAAGATAAGGATACCGCTATGACCATGGACCAGCTGATTGCCGAGGAAACACGCTTGATCCTGCCGCGTTTCGATGAAGAGACGGCCTTCGCGCTTGGCACGATCCTTGTGGACCTTGCCCGCGCCGATAGCCTGCCCGTTGTGATCAACATCCGCACCGCAGACCGCACGCTTTTCCATGCAGCCCTGCCCGGTTCCGCCCCGCTTAACGATGCTTGGGCGCGGCGCAAAAGCAACGTGGCGCTGATATTTCAGAAATCATCGCTGCTTGTGGGCACACAGATGCGCGAAAAGGGATCGAGCCTTGCCAATGACGGCCTGTCATCGCTTGACTATGCCGATCACGGCGGTGCTGTGCCGATCCGGGTGCACGGCGTCGGCATGGTCGCGGTGGCGACAGTGTCGGGTCTGCCACAGCGCGATGATCACGCCTTGGTTGTGCGGGGGTTGGCTGCGGTCTTGCATAGTCTGGCCCCTTAAGGCGGAACCTTCGCGCCAGATCGGCGTTGCCTGCATGTCCCCAAGCAACGAGGCTGAAAATGACCGATACTCAAAAAATCGAAGACGCATTCTGGAAAGCGTTGCGATCTGACATGACCGTCATGTTGGTGCTGTGTGAAGCGGCGGATGACCGTGCGCGCCCGATGACAGCGCAAATTGACGGCGATGCGGATGCAGGCCCGATTTACTTTTTTGGCGGCAAGGATTCGAGCCTTTGCACCAACCTTTCCGCCGGATCGTCCAAGGCAGAATTTACGCTTGTTCCCAAGGGGCATGGCTTGTTCGCTGCGGTTGAAGGTGACCTGTCCGTTTGCGACGATACCCACGTGCTGGAACGGCTCTGGAATCCCTTTGTTGCCGCGTGGTATCCGGGCGGCAAGACTGATCCGAATCTGGTGCTATTGAAAATGGATCTCGGCGAAGCCAAGGTCTGGCTGAACAGCAACTCGCTGATTGCTGGGATCAAAATGCTGTTCGGGGCAGACCCGAAGCAAAGCTATAAAGATAATGTGGCCACGCTGGATCTGGACTGAATGTCACGCGCGTGGGTGTTGTCAGCCCGCGCGTTCTTTCAATTCGACCTCGACGAAACTCATCACGGCATCTCCATCATTGACCACATTATGCTCGACGCCTTCCATACGGCGATAGGCGGTGCCCGCGGGGACAAGAACGCGGCTCATCTCGCCGCCGGGATTTTCCAGCACCATATGGCAGTCGGTCACAGCGGTGATCACATAATCAAAGCCGTGCCGGTGCCAGCCGGTTTCAGCCCCCGGCGGAAAATCAAACCGTGTGACGCGAACGCGCGTGTCGTCGACAAGCTGGGTGGCCGTGCAGACAGGGCGCATGGAGTTTCCTTTAGCTGTCGCACGCATGCGATTATCGGTAAGACTTTTTAATCATTTATAGACTCTGACTCCGCCGACCAAATCTTAACCTTTGGCCAAGCGAAATCTCTTCCCCAAATCGGCTTCCTTTTCGCCTAAATACTCATCTTATCTGCATCAGCCCCACGCTTTATGGCAAGGTTTTAAGCACATCCGCCAGCGTGCCGATCAGCACATCAATCTCGGCCTTCGAGATGATCAGCGGCGGCGACATCGCGATGATATCGCCTGTGGTGCGGATCAGGATACCCTTGTCATAGGCGCGCAAAAACGCCTCGAACGCGCGCTTTGTGGGGGCGCCGGGAATACCTTCCAGCTCTACCGCGCCGATCAGACCCATGTTTCGGATGTCTATGACATGCGGCAGGCCTTTCAACGAATGCAGCGCTGTTTCCCAATAGGGGGCAATGTCAGCGGCGCGGGCGAACAAGCCTTCTTCCCGGTAGGTTTCCAAAGTTGCAAGACCTGCCGCCGACGCAATCGGATTGCCGGAATAGGTATAGCCGTGGAACAACTCGATCATATTTTCCGGGCCCTGCATGAAGCAGTCGTGAATATCGCCCGTGGTCAGCACCGCCCCCATCGGGATGACGCCATTGGTCAGGCCCTTGGCGGTGGTCATCATATCGGGCAGCACATCGAAATGCTGGGCGGCGAAGGCCGATCCAAGACGGCCGAAACCAGTGATCACTTCGTCAAAAATCAACAGAATGCCGTGCTTTTTGGTGATCGCGCGCAGCTTTTCAAGATAGCCTTTGGGGGGCAGCAGAACACCCGTTGACCCGGCCACCGGTTCGACGATCACCGCCGCGATGGTTTCGGCCCCGTGCAGGGCAACAATACGTTCCAGTTCATCGGCCAAAGTTGCGCCATGTTCCGGCTGGCCCATGGAATAGGCGTTTTGCGCGGGCAAATGTGTGTGCGGCAGATGGTCAACACCCGCCAGAAGCGTGCCAAAAACCTTGCGGTTGTTGACGATGCCGCCCACGGATATGCCGCCAAAATTCACCCCGTGATAGCCGCGTTCGCGCCCGATCAGGCGCGTGCGCGCCCCTTCGCCCCTTGCCCGATGATAAGCGATGGCCAGCTTCAACGCTGTTTCAACGGATTCGGACCCGGAGTTGGTATAGAACACATGCTCGATGCCCTTTGGGGCAATGTCGACCAATCGGTTTGCCAATTCAAACGCCGCTGGATGGCCCATCTGAAAGGCGGGGGCATAGTCCATCTCGGCTGCTTGACGCGAAATCGCTTCGGTGATTTTGGGGCGGCAATGGCCTGCGTTGCAGCACCACAGGCCTGCAGTGCCATCCAGCACCTGGCGGCCATCCGAGGTGGTGTAATGCATGTCCTTGGCACCCACAAACATGCGCGGTTCTTTTTTGAACTGCCGGTTCGCGGTGAATGGCATCCAAAATGCATTCATGTCATTTGGGGTGGTTTTGCGATCAAGCGCCATCTGCTGTCTTTCTGGGTTTGCCCGGCTGCCCTGCACCGAATGGGCGGGCGTTAAATTCCTGAAGGCCACGCTATTCCAATAGAAGGCTGCGTCAAGGGGGGTAGGGTGCTGATACGCCAGTACAACAGGGCATTTCGGCCGAAAATAAAGTTCAGGTGCAGCGCGTTAGCGCCAACATGACGCCGTCTTTGGCAAGTGCATCATCAGATGTTTGCAAGTTTTTGCAAATTGCTGCAATCCTGCGCAACCACCGCGCTGCTTGATTGGGAGCCTTGAATGCCTAACCCCAGACCCCGCACGCGGATTCAGACCAAAAACCGCGAAACCATTCTGGATGCCGGGCTGGACGTGTTTTCGACCCAAGGCTTTCGGGGGGCGACGCTGGACCAGATCGCCGAGGTGGCGGGGTTGTCAAAGCCGAACCTGCTGTATTATTTCGCCTCGAAAGAGGCGATCCATGTGGAAGTGCTGTCGCAACTGCTGGACACCTGGCTTGACCCGTTGCGCGCCATGAAGCCGGACGGCGATCCGGTTCAAGAAGTGCTGACCTATGTGCGCGCCAAGCTTGCGCTGTCACGCGATTACCCACGCGAAAGCCGGCTGTTCGCGAATGAGATTTTGCAGGGCGCACCCCGGATGCGGGCAGCGATTGAGGGCGATCTGAAATCGCTGGTGGCGGAAAAATCCATGGTGCTTGCGGCTTGGATGGATCAGGGCCGGATTGCGCGCGTGCATCCGGTGCATTTGATATTCTCGATCTGGGCGTTAACTCAACACTATGCGGATTTCGATGTGCAGGTGCGATCTGTGCTGGGGCCAGACCATGACCCGTTTGCGGAAGCCGAGGAGTATCTGGAAACGCTGTTTCGCAAGCTGCTGGCAGTGTAGGGCGGCAATCAAACCAAGCACAATGCCGATATGATCCGATGGTTGCGGCAAACAATGGGGGCGGTATTTTGAACTTAAGACAGGCGGCAATTCCGGCGCGCGAGATAACGGCTGATGCCGCAGCACTGCTGGTGCAATCGGGCATGTGGCTTGATTTCAGCGCGGTGCTGGCCCAACCCGATGTGTTTGATGCGGCTTTGGCCAAGCGGGTGGCAGAGCTGCAGAATGTCAAAATCCGCGCCTGTCTTTCCACCCGGCCCCGTGCCGTGCTGGAGGCAGACCCGGAGGGCACGCATTTCTGTTGGCTGAACCTGCATTTTTCAGGATATGACCGGCGCAAGCATGATGCCGGGATTGCCAGATATATTCCGGTCAATCTGGGCGAGATACCCGATTACTATCGCCGGTTTATCGACCCGGTGGATATTGTTATCGTCAAGGCGCGCCCTGCGGATGCGAATGGCAATTTCAATCTGGGGCTGGCCAATCTGTGGCACCGCGCCATTGTGGAACGCGCGCGGATGGTGATTGTGGAAACCTCCGCCGCCGTGCCTTTGGCGCATGGCGTGGATAACCATCTGCATATCAGCGAGGTCGATTATATCATTCGCGGCGATGATCACCCGCTGGCGGAATTGCCGAATGCGGCGGCGACAGAGGTGGACCGTGCCGTTGGCCGGTTGATCATCGATGAGATTGCGGATGGCAGTTGTTTGCAAATCGGTATCGGCGGCATGCCGAATGCGGTGTGCAGCCTGCTGTTGGACAGTGCAGTGCAGGATCTGGGCGTGCATACCGAAATGCTGACCGACGGCATTGTGGATATGTACCGCGCGGGCAAGCTGTCGGGGCGGCACAAATCGATCAACAAGGGCCGCATCGTCTACAGCTTTGGTCTGGGGTCGCGCCAGATGTATGACACGGTTGATGGCAACCCGGATTTTCTGTGCTGCCCGGTCGATTATACCAACCTGCCACATATGATCATGCAAAATGATCATGTGGTGGCGATCAACAACACCACGCAAATTGATTTGCAAGGTCAGGCCGCATCGGAATCGGACGGCTTTCGCCATATCAGCGGCACCGGGGGGCAGCTACAGTTCGTGCGCGGGGCTTATGCGTCAAAGGGGGGCAAGTCGTTTATTTGTCTATCGTCCACCTATGACAAACGCGGCGAGCGGCGCAGCAGGATTGTGCTGAGCCTGACCCCGGGCAATATCGTGACCACACCGCGCAGCGACATGATGTATGTGGTCACCGAATACGGCATGGTCAATCTGAAGGGTAAATCGGTGCCAGAACGGGCGCGGGCTTTGATCTGGCTTGCCCACCCCGATTTTCGCGAAGCGCTGGAACGGCAGGCTTATGAAAATCGCCTGATCCCGGCTGGATTTTTCTAGTGGGTAACAATCGGCGCTTTGACGCAGGCCAAGCAAAGCCTTGCCGCCGCCGCGCGCCAAGAGTATCAGCACGCGGTTATCAAAAGGTCTGAACATGGCGTCGCAAACGGCAGAGACTGCGCAAGAGGATACCCATGAAGGGCATCCACCGCAAAAAGTAGGGGTTTTGACGCTTGGCTGCATCGGTGTTGTCTACGGCGATATCGGCACAAGCCCGCTTTATGCGATGCGCGAATCGCTCCACGCTGCAAGCTATGATGGCCTAAGCCAGGCGGATGTGATTGGCGTGATATCTTTGCTGATCTGGACGCTTATTCTGTTGGTGGCGATTAAATATGTTGGCCTGTTGATGCGGGCAGACAATCAAGGCGAAGGCGGCACGCTGTCCTTGGTGGCCCTGGTGCAACAGGCCTTGGGACGCAGGCCTGTCTGGTTGTTGGCGCTTGGAATGTTAGGTATGTCGCTGTTTTTTGGCGACGCGATCATCACGCCTGCTATTTCTGTTCTTTCAGCGATTGAGGGCATGACGCTTGTTGCCCCTTCTTTCTCGCCCTTCGTAGTGCCGGTCACGATCGCCATAATCGTCGGTCTATTTGTGGTTCAAAGCAAAGGCACAGCAGCAGTATCAATTTTCTTTGGACCGATAATGGTGCTTTGGTTTGTGGTTATGGCAGTGATGGGCATTTGGCATCTAAGCGATAATTTATCGATTTTGCGTGCATTTAATCCAATTTATGCAGCAGAATTTTTGATATCAAACGGATTTGCGTCATTGATTGTGCTGGGGTCAGTGTTTCTGGCAGTGACCGGGGGCGAAGCGCTATATGCCGACATGGGCCATTTTGGCCGTAAGCCCATTCGTATTGCTTGGATATTGCTGGTATTTCCGGCCCTGACTCTGAGTTATCTTGGCCAAGGAGCAATGGTGCTGGCGCACCCTGAAACGGCAAAAAACCCGTTCTATTTTATGGCGCCGGACTGGCTGCTGTTTCCATTGGTGATCTTGGCAACCTTTGCCACCGTCATTGCCAGCCAAGCGGTGATATCGGGCGCGTTTTCGATGATGAAACAAGCTGTCCGCATGGGACTTTTGCCGCGGCTTGAAATTCAGCACACCTCGGAAAGCCAGTTTGGCCAGATTTATCTGCCGAAGGTGAATGCGATTTTGGCGGTTGGGGTGATTGTTCTGGTGATCATCTTTGGGTCGTCCAGCAACCTTGCAAGCGCCTACGGCATCGCAGTCAGTGGCAACATGGTGATCACATCAATCCTTGCTGTCTTTTTGTTTCGGCTTGGCTGGAAGTGGTCGGTATGGCGCACAGCGGCGGTATTGGTGCCGATCATCACGCTGGAATCGCTGTTTCTGAGCGCAAACTTTTCCAAGGTTCTGCAGGGCGGTTATGTGCCGTTGTTGATTGCGGGCGCGATGATTTTGATGATGTGGACCTGGGTGCGCGGTACTAACTATGTGCAGGTGCTTTCACGCCGGGGGGCGACGACGATTGTGGCCCTGTCGGACATGCTGGCGAAAAGCAAGCGGCTGACGGTGGTGCCGGGAACTGCCGTGTTTTTGACATCAGACCCTGACAACGCGCCAGCTGCCTTGATGCATAACCTCAAGCACAATCAGGTGCTGCATGAGCATAACATGATCGTGCGGGTGAATGTCGCAACCCGGCCTTACGTGGCCAATGCCGACCGGATCGGCATCCACAAGATCAATGATCGCTTCACCCGGATTGAACTGGAATTTGGCTATATGGAAGAGCCGAACGTACCCAAAGCATTGGCCTTGGCCCGCAAGAGGGGCGAAAAGTTTGATATCATGTCCACCTCGTTCTTCCTGAACCGGCGGTCGTTCCGGTCTGCCAAGACGCAAGGGCTGCCGGTCTGGCAAGAAAAGCTGTTTGTGGCGATGACCAAATCAGCGGCAGATGCCACCAGCTTCTACCGCCTTCCCACCAACCGGGTGATTGAGCTGGGGCAGCAGTTGAGCATTTAAGCGGTGATACCCCGCCGTTCCCCCGTCCGGGCGGTGAGCGGACCCCGCGAATCCATATTTGTTCGCACCGTGGCCAGACGGAAAGACGCGGCACTTTGAAAAGCGGGCAGGATGCTTCGTCTTTCATCGCCTTCCGCCTTTTAAGCATAGACTTGGCGCGTTGGTTACCACGCAGCACTTGCCCATGATTTTCTGCATCTGTCTCTGGCGGTCCGCATAATCAGCCAAGCGTTCGCACCGCACAACGGTGGGATCGACACTGATCCGACTGTAGGCCCGGCGCTGCACGATGCGATGCTGCTGTAGTGCCGTAAGCGCTGTTTAGGGTTTATTGAACAAGCGGTTTTTCCCGTACAGACACTGGGCATCATCATCGGTGCGGCAGGTGCTGGCATAGCCAGCAGCTTGGTCGCCAATCTGATCAACCCGTTCGTCCGTCTGATCCTTGGCGGCGTAAACTTTTCCGGGATATTTCTTGATCTGTCTGGCAACAATACAGCCTCGTTTGCCGCCGCAAAGCGCTGTGGCGCAGCGGTCTTTGCTTACGGGCGCCCTTATCCCGGCCATCATCAATTTTTCGATCACCGCCTTTGTGCGATTCATTCTGATCAAGGCCGTGAACAGGTCAAAGGGTCGCCCGGTAAAGGAGGCCGCGGCAACTTCTGGCCCAACAGCCGAAGATCTGGTGACCTAAATCCGCGAGACGTTGCACAGGTAATCGCCACATCACGGGAAGGGCGTTCAGCGCAATCCGGGGGTTTTATGCGGTAAGCGATTTGCGCAAGACAATCAGGTCCAGATCATCCCGCAGCGGCCCATTACGGATATCTTTCGGGAACGGAATGTGCTCGCCCCTGCGCTGAAACCCCCGCCGTTCATAATATGCAGTCAATGCGGTTTGCGGGTTTATGACAGTCATTTTCATCATACGGCACCTCCAAAGCTGCACCGCACAGGCTTGCGCCTGTTCCAGAATTGCCCGCCCCAAGCCGGCGACCTGCAATTCCGGCAGCACCGAGAACAATCCAAAACAGGCTTCATCCCCGGCGTGATCCGGCTGCGCGCAGCCGACGGACCCGCAGATGTCTCACATAGGATAATGGCGGTTATCGGCGCGACGAGCGCATCCTGTGCTTCTTCCAATGTGATTCGGTCACTGTCAAACGAACCGATTTCCGGTGTCCAACCTTTGTGGCTGTCCGGCCCGCTGCAGGCGGCATTCGCGATATCTCGGATCAATGCCGCATCGCTAAAAATGGCAAAACGAATTGGCAATCGACACGCATCTGAAACCTCTGGACCAATCGCAACATATTGCTTCGCAAACTCAACAAAAAGGGCGGCCCGCACGCCGCCCCTGCCGCAATGTCGCGTCCTTCAGATATTCAATGCATCCACCGCCTCCACCACGGGCAGCCCCAAAGCCGCCCCGACTGCGGCATAGGTCAGATGCCCCGCATGGGTGTTCAGGCCAGCCAGCAGGTGCTTGTCATCCGCGCAGGCTTTTTTCCACCCCTTGTCAGCCAAGGCCAGCATGAAAGGCATGGTCGCATTGCCCAAGGCCAGCGTTGATGTGCGCGCCACAGCCCCCGGCATGTTGGCGACGCAGTAATGCATGATGCCGTCCACCTCGTAAATCGGGTCTTGGTGGGTCGTGGCGCGGGAGGTTTCAAAACACCCGCCCTGATCAATCGCCACATCCACCAGCGCCGCACCCGGTTTCAATTCTGAAAGCTGCGCCCGCGAAATGAGTTTCGGTGCCGCGGCCCCCGGAATAAGCACCGCGCCGATGATCAAATCCGCCGCCCGGGCCAATTCGATGGTCGTGCCTGCATCGGCATAGCCGCATTTGAACATACCGCCAAACACATCATCCAGATAGCGCAGCCGGTTCACCGACCTGTCCAGCACCGTCACATCCGCGCCCATGCCTGACGCGATCTTGGCCGCGTGGGTGCCCACAACCCCGCCGCCAATCACCAACACCCGCGCAGGCAACACGCCCGGCACGCCGCCCATCAACACGCCGCGCCCGCCATTGGCCTTTTGCAGCGTCCACGCCCCAACCTGCGGTGCCAATCGCCCCGCAACTTCTGACATCGGTGCCAATAGCGGCAGGCCGCCGCGATCATCCGTTACCGTTTCATAGGCAATCGCGGTGACACCGGATTTCAGCAGGTCATGCGTTTGTGCGGCATCCGGGGCCAGATGCAGATAGGTGAACAACACCTGCCCCGCACGCAACCGCGCGCGCTCCACCGGCTGCGGCTCCTTCACCTTTACGATCATATCCGCCCCGGCAAACACTTCGTCGGCGGTGCTGATGATCTTGGCCCCCGCTGCGATGTAATCGGCATCGGTAAATCCAGACCCAACCCCTGCCCCGGCCTCGATCAGCACGGTATGCCCGTGTGCCACCGCCTCGCGCGCGGCGTTCGGCGTCATGCCGACCCGAAATTCCTGTGGCTTGATCTCTTTTGGGCAACCGATTTTCATTTGCTCTCTCCTTGATGGACGATGCGTCCTTGCCGACCAGCGTCCACCAAACGCGGCGTCGATGCTTTGAAATTTATCAGACAAATCATCAAATTCTTGGTAGAAGCTTCGACATAATTCCATGTTATGCGAAGAATCCCCCATGACCACAGATCTCGACGCCACCGACCGCCGCATTTTGGGTGTCTTGCAAAAGGAAGGCCGCATCACCAACGCCGAGCTGTCAGACCGGGTGAACCTGTCGCCCTCAGCCTGTCACCGCCGCGTGCAGAGGTTGGAGGATGACGGCTACATCGCCGCCTATGTGGCGCTGCTGGATATCCGCAAAATGCGCAAACCCACCACCGTTTTCGTCGAGATTACCCTGCAAGGCCAAGCCGATGATCTGCTTGACGCCTTTGAACAGGCGGTCGCGAAAGTGCCTGATATTCTGGAATGTCACCTGATGGCCGGCACCGCCGATTACCTGATCAAGATTATGGCCGAAGACACCGAAGACTTTGCCCGCATCCACCGCCAGTTCCTTAGTCGCCTGCCCGGTGTGCGCCAAATGCAATCCAGTTTCGCGCTAAGGACAGTGGTAAAGACGACGGCTCTGGCACTCTAAGCCCCGATAGGGTTCGTCACAGGCCTGTTACACGATTTCGAGATTCCTCGAATCCTGGATATGTTGCGACCCCTTTTGGCTTTTGATGCCCGTGGACACCCCTCACGCCTGGCGGTGTTTGGATTGCGGGTGCAAACAATGCCCGCAGGCCTTGCGGCAGGTGACATTGCCCGCCAGCTGAACCTGCGCCCCAATACCCTGTCCGCCCACCCAGCCCAGCTTCAGACAGCGGGCCTGATTGTGCCCAAACGCGATGGCCGTTCCATCGGTTACAGCGCCAACATGACAGGGGGCCGTGGCCTTCTGTCATGGCTGTTGCAAGATTGTTGTGGCGGCTTCCCCGAAATCTGCGCCCCGGTCCTGGACCGGATCGCCCGTGCATGCTGACGCCCAACTGCCCGGGCCAACGTGGCCATCATCGTTGCTGCCTGCATCACAACCGCCTACGGGTTCACGGCCTGCACCAGCTTTGCCAACCCCGCCGTGCCGCTTGCCCGCGCGATGACCGACACTTTCGCAGGGATCCGCCTCACCGACCTGCCCGGTTTCGTGATTGCACAAATCGCAGGCGCCCTGAATGCGGCAGTCTTGCGCGGCTGGCTGTTCAAAAAGCCGTCGCAAAAATGAACCCAAGCACTGCCCCCGGCGCAATAAACCCCACCCCGGCGCAGTCCGGCCACAACAGAAGTTGCTGCAAAACCGCCACCGAGTAATCCCATCACCACGCTTGGCTTTTCCAGCGGTGGGTTCTTTGACGAACCTGAACCTTCGCGCTTTAGGCTTGCAAAGACCTCAGTCGCCTTCGTCAGGAAAACAGCCCCCCGGACTGTTTTCGGATCCGCCTCAATTTAGAATGTCCCTTTCCTCGCGAAGGATGCGGTTCTCACGACTAAGCCGTACATTACCCCGCGCAAGCGCGTGGACCTGGGATGACGCTACATCCGTGTCCCGCTGCGCCGTGATCCGCTTATTCAACGTCGACTTGCCACCACCCACGTCGTCAGGAACCTTCTGCCGTGAAAGCTTGCTTGTCCATGCATTCCGCACCGCATTATTGCGAAATTCGTCCGTCCTGCCTGTGAAATTGGTTCATCGTCCTTGCTGCACATGATGTGATCAAAGGAACGGCATCCTACCGCGACGGGTCCAGGATTTGCTCTGCAAGAACCACATGCGCTTGTCCGACCAACATTGCCCGCGCGCGGTCACCACGACAGTCATCGGGACAAACCCGGCTTACAGTGCCTCGATACCTGCTACGGCAAGGCCGCGAAGCTTGGGGTCTTTGCGATATTGCGGGGCGGCTTATGCGATGCACCAATTTGCCCTGTTCGGCTATATCCGCCAAGCAGGGCAAGAAAGGCCAGCGGGCGGTTCGCGCCGCTTGACGACCCTACGCGCGGTCCGTCAAAGCCCGCGAAACGCCTCCAGCGCTTTGCCGGCATACATCAGGGCCGGGCCGCCGCCCATTTCGACGGCAACTTCCAGAGCCTCGATCAGGTCGGCCTCTTCTGCGCCGTGGCGGCGCGCGCCGTCGACATGGTACAGGATGCAGTCTTCGCAGCCCTTGGCGACGGCGATGGCGGTGGCGATCAGTTCCTTTTGCGCGGATGAAAAGCGCCCCGTTGCCGTGGCCTGTTTTGACACCTTGGCGAAGCCTTCCATCAGGCCGGGTGCGGTCTTGGCAAAGGCACCCATCCGGCCCTTTGCGGCTTTCAGTTTTTCGGCGATATCGGTGGTCATGGCGGTCTCTCCTGCAAGGGTATGATGCGGTCAGATGGCGGGCATCGCGATGTCGGGCACGATGCCGCTTTGCGCGATGTAGGGGGCGGTGTTGTGGCCGGTGAACAGCCCGTGGTCAGTGACCAGAATGGTCGCAAGTCCTGCCGCCTGCCCGCCCAGAATATCGGTGTGCAGCGTGTCGCCGATCATCGCATAGCGGCCCGGGGCCATGCCGGAAAGGGCGATGCGGAACGCCTCTGGGTAAGGTTTGCCGAACAGGTGCTGCGCGATGCCGGTGCGGTCTTGCAGGTCATGCGCCCAAAAGCCCGGCTCCACTGACAAACCGCCTTCGCGGGGCGCGACAAGGTCGGGGTTGCCGATGACGACAGGGCGCGGGCGGCGGATCAGCGCGGTCACCAGCCGGTCCTGCAGCTCGGGCGTCCAGCGCGCCGAGGACAGGAACAGCAGCCCTTGCGCCTCGTCCCACGACCGGCCCGGTGCCAGCAGATCGAACATCCGCAGGCCGTCCGCATCGGCAAAGTCATCGTCGGCGGTGGCGATGGCCCCCCAGGTCAGCCCCGGAGCGACGGCATCGAGATGCGCGAATGTCACGTCGCGGCTGGACACGATCTCGTCGCGGCGCACGTCAAGGCCCATGCGGCGATATTTCAGCAGTGCCGCATCACCGGTATAGCTGGCGGCATTGGTCAGCACGCGGATCTGCTTGCCCATGGCACGCAGGGCATCAAGGCAGGCGGCAGCACCAAGTATCGCGGTTTCGCCGACGTTCAGCACGCCAAAGCTGTCGAACAGGAAGCCGTCGAAGTCGGGCGCAACCTCCAACAGCCCGCGCACATGCCGGGTAGTGCCGGCGGCACGGGCGGCGGGAAGGCGGCTGCGGATGCCTTCGTACCGGGCCCAGGCATCGGCCAGCGGCAGAGTGGCCACCTCGGCGGCGGGATGCAGGGGGTCAACCGATGTCATTCACAACTTCTTTCAGGCGGGCGAATTGGTCGCGCAGGGCGGGGTAGATGTCCTTGTAGACATCATAAAGCCGGGAATAGCGTGCCGATTGCGCCGGTTCGGGATCATAGACCTGCCCGCCACGGCTCATGGCATCGGCGGCGGCCTGAATATCGGGGAACAGCCCGGCCCCGGCTGCGGCCAGCATTCCGGCACCCAGACACGTCGCCTCGGCCTCGCGCGCGATCTCAACCGGGCGTTCCAGAACATCGGCGACGATCTGGCACCAGAGCCTGCTTTTCGTGCCGCCACCCATCAGGCGGAACCGATCAGTCCGGGTGCCCATTGCTGCTTCGGCCCCGGTGGTGGACAGGCGTTGCTCCAGCGCCAGACCTTCCAGAATTGCGCGGTAGAGGTGCGCCTTGCCGTGCTGCGGGCTGAGGCCGAACAGCACACCGCGCGCGTTGCTGTCCCAGTAGGGCGTCAGCACCCCGGAAAGGTAGGGCAGCGCCAGAAGCCCGTTCGCCCCGGCGGGCAGGTCGGCGGCGGCGGCCTCCAGAATACGTTCGGGCGACAGATCGAGGCCAAAGGGCTGCGGCCCGATACCCGAGAAACGCTCGGTGAACCAGCTGACGTTGTAGGTGCCGCCGCCAAAGAACGTCTCGATCAGATAAGTCCCCGGCACGCCGCCGGTCATGGTGCGAAAGGCGCGGTCGGTGCGGTAGGCGGCACTGAAGGTGCCTGACACGATCCCGGTGCCGAGGTTCAGATACGCCTCACCCGGCCTTGTGATGCCCGCGCCCAAGCCCGCCGCCTGCCCGTCGCCAAGCCCCGCCACGACGGCCAAGCCCGCCGTCAGCCCCAGCAATTCCGCCACATCGCGCCGCAGCACGCCCAGCACGGTGCCCGGCGGATGCACCGGTGGAAAGGCGTCCATGGGCAGGCCGGTGGCGTCGATCAACCCTTCGTCCAGCGTGAAGCTTTCCAGATCCAGCACGCCCAGCGGATCGACGCTGCCCCATGACGTCGCCCATTCGCCGGTCAGGCGGTGAACAAGGTAGGAATGCACGTCCGCGACCCGCACGGTGCTGTCCAGCGTGCGGGGTTCGTGTTCGCGCAGCCACAGCATCTTGTACCAGCTTGTCGCCGTGTTCGGTGGCTTGCCGGTTTTCCGGTGCACGGCATCGGAGCCGAAGCGCTGAACCTCCTCGGTGGCGCGGGTGTCCAGCCACAGCATGGCCGGGCGCAGGGCAAGGTCGTTGTCATCAAGGCAGACAAAGGTTTCGCGCTGATGGGTGATCGACATGGCCGCCAGACGCGACACGTCGATCCGCCCGCAGGCCTTGCCGATAGCCTCGACCGTGGCGGTCCACCAGTCAACCGGGTCTTGTTCACCCCAGCCCGGATGCGGGGTCGCGTGGCTGAAACCGGCCCGCCCCATGCTGACGGCGCGGCCCTGCATGTCCCAGACAACCGCCTTTGACGCGGTGGTCGAACAGTCGATGGCCAGCACCAGATCGCCCATCAGCGGGATTTTTCTGCCGCTGCACAGGCCTGTTCCACACGGGTAAGCACGCGCGCCACACCTGCGTCATCCCACCAGCCCGCAAGCACCAAAAGGTCGGCCACGGTGAACCGCTCGCGCATGAACGGGCAGTTCTGCACCGCCCAGTGCAGCCTGTCTGCCGAAGGCGCCGGGGCAAGATCGGTATGACGTTTGGCGGCCCCCGCCCGGTGCAGGTACAGCGCCATCTTGTGCGACCCGAAGGCCAGGCTGTCTTGTTTGCTGCACAGCGCGTCCCAACCGGCGAATGCCGCCGTAATCTGGTCGCGGGAAGCGTGCCAGCCTGCAAGCTTTTTGGCGTACCGGCCCCAGCATTCTGCCCCGATGCGCCCCGAGGGGTCCAGCCAGGTGAAGGCCGCTTTCACCCGCGCCTCGTGGACGTTGATAGCGGGGAACAGGCTGGCCGGATCAAGCCCTTCTGCCGCGACCCGCTCAACGAACACCTCCCAGGCTGCGGCGCGGATGACCGAGCCGACGCCAACCTGCGCGCCATGCAGGCCCGTGGGTTCGTGCAATTCGCCGTTTGCCATGTCGAACATATGGCTGACCAGATGCTCCATCCCCGACAAGGACGCGGTGGTGCCGCCGACGCCGGTCACGATGCCGCGCATCGCCAGCGCCGTGGTCAGCCGCGCGCAGGCCTCGGGCGCGCCAGTGGCGATACCACCAGACCACGCCTCGACCCCCTCGCCGCACAGATCGAGCATCTCCAGCAGGACGGGCGCATATTTCGTATCCATGCCCATGCGGTGCGCCAGATACCAGTCGCCTGGGGCTGCATACATTGACAACAACTCGCCAAAACCCGATGCGTTCAGGTATTGCGGCGCGTCGGCAATCACCGTGGTATCGGCCAGAACCACCTCGGGCCAGCGCGACGGCAGCGTGGTCTTGACGCCATTTTGCAGCACGACCGCGAAATTGTCGGTGTAGCCGTCAACCGAGGCGGCGGTCTGCACGACGATGTGCACGGGCACGCCGTTGCGTTCCGCCGCGACCTTGGCCACATCCGTGATGGTGCCGCCGCCGACCGACACAATGACTTCGGCCCCGACCGATTCCGCCGTGGCGCGGTCAAGGATCACCTCATCGGCGTGCAGGATCGGGTGGCCGTCATCCATCGTCACGCGGCGCACCGTATGGTGTGCCGCCAAAATTGCCTCAACCTGCGCCTTCAGGTCCGCGCCCTGACGCTGGATCAGCACCGGATCGACAATCAGGCGCACCTCGGCCTTGTAGCCCGCAGGATGTCCCGCCGCCTGCAAATGCCGGTCGATCGCCCCGGCCAGCAGCGGCAGCACATCGTCCGAAATATGCACCTCGGCCATGCCAAGTGCTGCGAACTGCCGGTTGGGGTCATTCGCGGCCAGCACCTGGCGCACACGGTCAAGGCGGGACAGGTCGGCGAGGGACAGGTCGATGGACATGGGCGTGCTTTCGTTGGAACGGTCGGGTCAGCGGTTCGACTGGCGGTCCAGCATCACCGCGATGATGATGGCGAAACCGATTACCACCGGTTGCAGGTTGGGCGACACGTTGATCAGCGCCATGCCGTTGCGCAGCACACCGATGATCAAGAGGCCGATGAAGGTGCCCAGCATGCCGCCGGAACCGCCCGCAAGGCTGGCCCCGCCGATCACCACCACCGCAATGACGCTGAGCAGATCACTGGCGCCGGCGGTGGGATGCGCCGAATCCAGTCGCGCGCCCAGCACCAGCGCCGCCACCGCCGCAAGCACGCCCGCGATAACATAGACCAGTATCTTGACCGCCCGGGTGTTGATGCCCGAAAGCCGTGCCACCTCTTCGCTGCCGCCGATGGCGTACAGTGCCCGCCCGGTGGGGCGGAAGGTCAACCAGTAGGCGACGGCAAGGTAAATGGCGACCATCAGCAGGCTTTCGACCGGGATGCCCGCGATCCGCGTGGTGGCAAGGGCGGTGAAGCCGGGCGGAAAGCCGGTGATCGGCCCGCCGTTCGTCACGAACATCGCAAGGCCGGAACAGGCCGACATGGTGGCCAGCGTCGCGACAAAAGGCTGGATCCGCCCAAAGGTGGACAGCACCCCGTTCAACAACCCGATCAGCGCACCGACGCCGATGCCGATCAGCGCGGTCAGGGCAAACGGCAGGCCAAAGTCGCGGTATAGCCAGGCGTTGATCATCAGACTAAGTGCGACCACCGCCCCCACCGACAGATCAATGCCGCCGATGATGATCACCAGCGCCGCCCCGACCGCCATGATGCCGATCACCGACACCTGACTGAAGATGTTGACCAGATTGCGCGAGGTCAGGAAATACGGCGACAGCACCGAGAACACGATGCACACCAGGATCAGGCCCAAGAGCGGCCCCGGTATGCGGCGCAGGATCGACAGGGCGATATCGGTTGCCGATTTGGTGGCGGCCTCGCCCGACCCACTTGTTTTCGTGTCCATCTTTCCCTCCCGGGGCATCTTGAGTTGGTCCGCGCGTCAGCTGCTGCTGACGGCCAGTGACATGACGGTTTCGGGGCTGGCATCTTCACGGTTCAGAATGCCACGCTGCCGCCCCTCGGACATGACGAGGATGCGGTGCGACAGGCCAAGCACTTCTTCCAGTTCGGACGACACCACGATCACGGCGACACCCGACAGGGCAAGGTTGCGCAGAATTTCATAGATCGCCATCTTTGCACCCACATCGACGCCCCGCGTCGGTTCATCGACGATGAAAATGCGGGGTTGCTTGACCAGCCATTTGGCCAGCAGCACCTTTTGCTGGTTGCCACCCGACATCGACCCTACCGGCAGGTTCATCTGGCCGCGAATGTCAAAGCGGGTTTTTTGCGTTGACCCAAGACCGTCAAGCAGCGACCGGGTGATCTGGCCATAGCGCGCCAGACCCTTTTCCCAAGGCAGCGACATGTTGGCCGCTGATGATCGGTCAAGGTTCAGGCCCAGACCCTTGCGGTCCTCGGGCACCATGAAGATGCCTGCATCCATCGCGCTGCGCGGCCCGGTGATGCGCACGGGTTTGCCGTCAACTTCGACCTCGCCGGTGTCCAGCCGGTCGGCCCCGGCAAGCGCGCGCACCACATCGGTGCGCCCGGCCCCGACAAGGCCGGCAAAGCCCAGAATTTCGCCCTCGCGCAGATCAAAGCTGATGTTCTCGAACGCCCCCTTGCGGCTGGCGTTGCGCACGCTGAGCGCCACTTTGTGGCCTGCGGGGCTGGGCGCATGATGTTCAAAAGTGAATTCTCGGCCGACCATCGCGTTGATCATGTCGGTTTTTTCAACGGGCTTGGTTTCCCAATGCGCCACAGAGTTGCCGTCGCGCAGGCAAATCACCTGATCGGCAATCGCGCGCACTTCGTTCAACCGGTGCGAGACGTAGATGACGCCAGTGCCGCCGTCGCGCAACACGCGCACCTGTTCAAGGATCTGTTCGGCCTCGGCCTCGCCCAATGAGGCGGTGGGCTCGTCAAAGATCACATAGCGCGGCTTGCGCAGGATCGCCTTGGCGATCTCAATCCCCTGCTGCACGCCCATCGACAGCCCGCCGACGCTGCGGTCCGGATCAACCCGCACGCCCAAGGCCTGCAGCACAGCCTGCGATTCCTCATGCATCCGGGCGCGGTCGATGCGGCCATTGCGGGTGGGCTGGCGGCCCAGAAAGATGTTCTCGGCCACCGAAAGACCGGGCAGCAGGCGAATTTCCTGATGGATCAGCGCCACACCGCGCGCGATGGCGTCAGACGGCGAATGCGGCGCATAGGCCTCGCCGTCGATCCACATCTGGCCGGCACTGGGGCGCATGACGCCCGCGATGATCGAGTTGAAGGTGGATTTGCCGGCACCGTTTTCGCCAATCAGGCCGACGACGGAACCGGGCGGCAGGGTCAGGTCTACCGATTTCAGCACCGTGATGCTGCCGTAGGTCTTGACCAGTCCGCGGCAAACAAGGCCGGTCGGCACGGGTGCATCAGTCTGCATCACAGGCTCCTCCCCTGAAGCGTTGGAATGGCACGGATTGACGGGCAGGCAGTGGGTAACGGGGCCCGGAAAAACCGGGCCCCGTCAGGCGTATTACATCTTGTCGGCAGCCGGGCCGTAGAAGTCGGACGGCTTGTAGTTGCCGACGTTTTCCTTGGTGATCAGCACGGCATCCTGGTATTGCAGTGGCGGGATTGACGCGGCTTCGCCGTTCATCACCTTGATCGCGTCAGCCACGGCCATTTTGCCCATCTGGTAGGGGATCTGCGCCATGGTCGCCTGCACAAGACCTTCCTTGATCGCCTTCAGCATGGTTGGAAAGCCGTCAATGCCGACCGAGATCATGTCGGTGCGCCCGCTTTGCCGTGCAGCCTTGGCCGCACCCAGCGCCATCGCGTCACTTTCGGCGAAGACTGCCTTGATGTCGGGATTGGCGGTCAGGATGTTCTGGGTGGCGATGAACGCTTCGTTCTCGTCCCAGTTGGCAGTTTGGGTGGCGACAACCTCGATCTTGGGGTTGGCGGCCAGAGCCTCTTCACAGCCTTGGGTGCGCTGCACTTCGGCGGTCGATCCGGGGACGCCCTTCAGAATGGCAATCTTGCCCTCGCCGCCCATCTGGCCAAACATCCAGGTGCACAGGTCGCGTGCGGCCTTGACACTGTCGGTGGCGATGAAGGTCACGATCTCGCCGCTGCCGCTTTCGGGGCGCTGGTCCACTGCGATGACGGGCACGCCCGCCGCATTGGCGGCCTTGACGCCTGCCGCAGCCGCTGTGGAATCCTGCGAGATGAACAACAAAGCACCGGGCTGTTGCACCAGCAGGTTTTCGATCTGGCTGACCTGTTCATTCGCGTTGTTGTTCGCGGACATCAGGTTCAGCGTCAGTCCGGCCTCTTCGGCAGCGGCGCGCATGCCGTCGCCCGCAGCGATATAGAACAGCGATTTCTGGTCGGCCAGTGCGGCACCGATCAGCTTGTTGTCCTGTGCTGTGGCGGCACCGGCAAACAGGGCAAGTGCGCAGGCAGCGCTGGCAAAGCTTTTGGTCATGTTGGTCATCATGGTGGGTTTCCTCCCCGTTGGTTTCTGTCAGATCGTGTCGTTCAGGCCGCAGTCAGGCATCTCAGTCAGTCGGCGACTACAGCTGTCTCCAGCCGGGCTTTCAGCGCGGCAAGAAAGCGTGCGGCCTGCGCGCCGTCGGTGGCGCGGTGGTCGCAAGTCAGCGAAAAGCTGGACATCGGGCGCCATTGCGGGTCGCCGTTGTTCCAGACCTGTCGCATCTCGGTGCTGCCGACAGCCAGAATGGCGGCCTGCGGCGGATTAATGATGGCGGTGAACTGGCGCACGCCCAGCATGCCAAGGTTCGATACGGTGAAAGTGCCGCCCATCACATCGGCAATCGCAATTTTTCCGGCGCGCACCTTTGCCACGATTTCAGCCCGCCGCGCGGCAATATCCGCCAGCGACATCCCTTGGGCGCCGTGGATCACCGGCACCGTCAGGCCGCGGTCGGACGCGACGGCAAGGCCGATGTTGACCTCAGCGAACTGGATCACCGTCTCATCCCGGTAATGCGCATTCAGCGCCGGGTGTTCGGTCAGCGTGGCGGCGCAATCGGCCAGGATCACGTCGGTCAGCGTGACACCGGGGGTGCGGCGGGTCTGTGCGGCGGTCATGTCGATGTCGGCGACGATGGCGAACATCGGCGCGGTCCAGGCGGCGGTCATCGCCCGCACCATCAGCTTTTCGGTCTTGGTCAGCGCGCGGGCGGTGCCGCTTGATTCGAGGTCGGTCATTGCATCATCCTTCAGGTCGCACTGGCAGGCGCAGCTTTGCCGTTGCAGCCATAGGTGCCAATTTTGCCGACTGTGGCATCAACCATCAGGCGGCGACCTTCGGTCATCGCCTCTTCCAGCTGGCGATCGCCCTGCGCCCAGACGGATTCGAACCCCTTGCGGAAGGCGTGGCGCAGGTCAGTGTCGGCGTTGAACTTGTGCACGCCCGCAGCCCGCGCCTCGGCCACCTCGCGGTCGGTCAGGCCGGACGCGCCGTGCAGAACAAGCGGAATGCCGGTAACGGCCTTGATATCCTTGATGCGCTGGATGTTGATCGGCTCCATCGGGATGCCCGGCACCACGCCGTGCACGATGCCCACCGAGATCGCCAGATAATCAATGCCGGTTTCCGCCACGAAACGCCGGGCCTCTTCGACATCGGTGTAATAGTCTTCCCAGTTTACAGTTTCGCCCACGTCCGGGATCTTGCCCAGTTCAGCCTCGACCGGAATGCCGAAGGCGTGGGCGATGTCCACCATTTTGCGGGTGGTGGCGATGTTTTCCTCGAACGGCAAATGCGCGCCGTCATACATGACCGACGTAAAGCCCAGCCGGATCGCCTCGATCACCTCGTCCCACGATCCGTGGTCAAGGTGGATGACATATTCCGCCTTCGATTGTTCCGCGATGCGGCGGGTCAGCTCATAGGCGCGGCGCACCCCCATGTGCGGGATAATCGCGCGGCCGACTTGCAGGAAGATCGGCGCATTGGCGCGTTCCGCCGCCAAAACCAGCGCCTCGGTGGTCTCGTCGTTGTGCATGTTGAAGGCGCCAACGGCATAGCCGCCAAGGCGGGCGCGCTCGATGATCTGGCGGGGGTTGGATTGGGTGTTGATTACGGTCATTGGACTTGTCCTTGAAGCTGGGGGGCTTTCGTCTTTGAGCCCTTGGATTTTGTATCGGCAGCGCTGGCCACGGTGCGACCTGGCACGTCAAAGCGCGCGATATAGCGGTGGTAGGCGGCAATCTCGGCGGCTGTTCGCGCGGCATCCCAGCCTTCGGACTGCGCAAGAATGCCTGCGGCTCGGTCCACAACAGCGCGCCCGCAGGTGCTGTTCAGACCCACCATGATCCGGCGGATCAGCGCATCGGTCAGGGTGCGGCAGAATTCGTGCCGGAAGGTGAACACCAGTTCCGCCCCGGTGGCCCCGGTTTCGGGATCGAACGGCACCAGCAGGTCCGGATGCGCGCGCCCAAAGGCCAGCACATCGGCGGCCCGCGCGCCAAAAATCGCGACCAGCCGTTCAACGGTGGCCGGGGTGGCCTCGGGCGTTGCTTCGGTCAAACCAGCAAGAAAGCTGTCGGTATCGGCCATCCGTGCGCCCGGAAACAGCGTGCGCGCCGTGGTGCAGGGGCGGGCTTTCAGGCCAAGCCGTTTGACCACATCGTCAACGGTTTCCTCAGCCAGGCTGCGATAGGTGGTAAGCTTGCCGCCGATGATCGACAAAAGATTGGCGCGCTCTGGCGCGTGATCATGGATCACATGGCTGCGCGGCACCTTCCATTCCGACTTTTCGGGAACATAAGGCAGCGGGCGCACGCCGCTGTAGGTATACAGAATGTCATCCTCGGTCAGCTTTGCCTGTGGGATCAGACTGTTGACCTCGGACAGCAGATAAGCAACTTCCGACGTGTCGGCCATCGCCAGATCGGGGTCATCATCGAACTTGTGATCGGTCGTGCCGATCATGTAGCGCGCACCCCACGGGATGATCAGCACCAGCCGCCCGTCAGCACGGGATTCATAATAGACCACGTCGGTCGGCGCACCGGGGAACGGATCCACAATCAGATGGCTGCCCTTGGCCCCGCCGATAAACCGCCGCGCGCCCGGTTTGGCCCCGCCCAACACAGTGTCCACCCAAGGGCCCGAGGCATTGACCACGATACGCCCCGACAGCGCATGGCGCTGCCCGGTCAGCGTGTCGGTAAAATAGATGCCGGTCACGCGGCCGCCATCCTCGATAAAGCCATTGACGGTGGAATGGGTGTAAATCTGCGCCCCGTCGGCATGTGCTGCCAACGCCACCTCGGTGCACAACCGTTCGGACCAGACCACCTGCCCGTCATAAAAGATGGCAGCACCACTCAGCCCGTCGGTGTTGATGTCGGGAAAACGCTTGATGGTTTCGTCACGCGACAAGACAGTATGGCGACCAACCGATTTGTCGAACGACAGCACATCATAAAGTACCATGCCCGCGCGCAGGGTCAGGCTGGACCGGCGGTTGTGCTGATAAAACGGGATCATCAGCGGCACGGGTTTGACAAGATGCGGCGCAAGGCGGAACAGCAGTTCCCGTTCGCGCAGCGATTCCCGCACCAGCGCCACGTCGCCCTGTTCCAGATAGCGCAGGCCGCCATGGATCAACCGGCCCGACCAGCTGGAAGTGCCGCTGCCGATATCCTCTTTCTCGACCAGCGCCACGCGCAAACCCCGCGCCGCCGCATCCCGCGCGATGCCGGCACCGTTGATGCCCGCACCGATGACGATCAGGTCAAAGACACCTTCGGGCCGGGGATCATTCGGCGCAGAAATCGCGGGGGCGGGCTGGTCGATCATGGTATTCGCGTCCAGAATTTGGGTGTGGCCAGATTGGGGTTGCAGATCGGGCGACGGCGGCTGTTTCGGTCGCCCGTTGTCAGTCGCCCGTTGTAAGCCGGCGGTTTCAGGCGCCCGTGTCAGTCGTCAGTTTCGATCCATGCAAGAATGGTGCGCACTTGTGCGTCTTCGCCTTCGGCAACGACAATCTCGGTCAGGATGCCGGTAGCGGGCGATTCCAGTTCCTGCGTCGCCTTTTCAGCCTCGATCTCGGCGATCGGTTCATCCTCGGTCACGCGGTCGCCGACCTTTTTGAACCAGGCCGTCACGGTGCCTTCGCTCATTCCCATGCCCCACTGGGGCAGCAGCACTTCTACCTTCATCAGCCAATCCTCCGGATCGAGTTGTTACCATCGCCTTCGCCGCAAACCGCAAGAACGGCGGCACGGATGCGTTCAGGCGTGGGGTACATCAGTTTTTCCAGCGCGGGGCTGAACGGGATTTGCATGTTCAGCGCGCAGACCCGCTTGATCGGCGCTCGCAGTGCGCCATGCGCCGTCTCAGCAACCACCGACACGATCTCGGATGCAGCGCCGCAGGTGCGATGCGCCGGTTCCGTCACCACAAGGCGACCGGTCTTCAGCACCGATTCCACGATGGTGCGGGTGTCCAGCGGGGCCAGCGTGCGGGGGTCGATCACTTCGCAGGAAATGCCCTCAAGCGCCAGTTCTTCGGCGACCTTCATCGCCATTGGCACGCAGCCGGAAATGGCCACCAGCGTCACGTCGGTACCGGCACGGCGGATGCGCGCCACACCCAGCGGGATGCGATATTCGGCGTCTTCAACCTCTTCCTTTTGACCCCACAGCAAAACCGCCTCGAATTGCAGAACGGGATCATCGCTGTCGATGGCAGACCGCAAAAGCCCCTTGGCGTCGCTGGCCGATGCGGGGGCGATGATTTTCAGGCCCGGCACACCCATAAACATCGGGTAAGGCCGGTCCGAATGGTGCGCGCCGGTGTTCAGCCCGTAAAACATGGCCGACCGGAACACGAT
>JAYSPY010000121.1:0-4243 GCA_043721855.1 Pseudorhodobacter sp. | reverse complement strand
GCTGATCTTGCTGTGGCTTTGGTTTCAGGGTGCTGTTGGACGTGATTGCAAAGTCTGCAAGGGTCGGGGCCGCATGCCAAAAGCAGTCTCGGCCTTGGTTGTTTAAGCCGTTGCCTGGTATTCCAGCGGCACAAGGATTTTCCGCCTCAATTCACCTGGCGATTGGATTTCCACCGGGCTGTTCCGCAAATTCTGGCGTTCGTACAGCCGATAATAGATATTCACCACTTCTGCCAGATCAATCCATTTTCCGCCGATTTTCCATTGTTGGGGAGTGCGAAACGGCAATTGCAGCGCCTCGGCAATGCTGTCAGGGACGCAGGCAATAGCGCGGTCGTAAAGCGGGTCCGGCAAAGCGCTGGCGTCAATGCCCTTCGGCCACATTTGACCAAGTGCCTCACGAAGGTGTTCCGCAACCAGGAATAGCCTCGGGTGATTGATCGTAAAGAACGAATAGGTCATCCGGCTGGAATAATCCACCAGATCGGCAATTGGAACGTCTGCGTTCACATCGCGGCGCCGTAATTCATCCACTGAAGTCTTCCAGCCATCCAGCAGGCCTTCCGCCTCATACCATTCCGCCGAGAAATTCTTCAGCGCCTGTTGTGGGCTTTGGCCGCGCAAATAGGACGCCAGCAACACCCAACTGTGGTAACCGCCAAGTTCACCACTGCGCTGCGACGTCTCTCCGAAAAAGCAAAGATCGGGATGATAGCCGCGGAAGTAGAAGTTCCCGATTACAATCGTTTTTTCGGGAAACTTTCGCTTCACTTCGTCGGCGGCGACAAATTCAAATGAGTTTGGCTGCGTGATTATAAGGTCAGCATTCCCCAGTCGGTCTGCAAACCCCGCGCGGGCTTCCTTGGATGACAGGCGCGCATCTGCAAAGTCAATCACATCAAATTTAGCAGTTGGGAAGACAAAGCTCAGGATACTCAAAATCGAGCGTGTTTGACAATTCCCTACAAGCGAGATGTTCATTCCTGTCATGCGCACGTTCCCCCAACCTTGCAAGTTCTTCAGGTGCCGGGCTGGTTCAACAAGATCCGTTCCGGCACCCGACAGTGGTAAATCAGCTATCACGTGACGCGGCGCATTTTGACAATCCAAGGCCTTGTCGGGCACAGACCTTGCATCGAAATCTGCCTCGCAGAAGATGAAAATGTCTCCTAGCGTATTCAAGTACCTGTCCTCGGGTTTTGGCCAAGTGACGTCCTCGCGCCGGCATTGATGGTACATTGGGTTCTTGTCAGACACCGAAATTTCCAGATTGCCACCTGGTTCCATCAGACCAGAAAACAGGACGACATAAGACTCGCGCTCGAAATGGCAATACTGGTCCCAGACGGAACGCGAAGAGCATGTAACCCCATTGAGGATGTCAAGAACCGGCGAGAACGCTCCGATGCGTTGTTTTTGTATGATTCTGATCGGGGCACCCGCAGAATGTTCCGGAAAATCTATCTGAAACGCATAATGCAAACCGCGATCGCCCGGTTCTTTCGGAATAATTTTGTACCGCAACGGAGTTGCCATCTTGTCCAGATCAACGGTCGCATGGCCTGCCGCAATCAAGTTCGTCAGTTCGCTGGCAATGATCTTCGCATAGTACTCTCCCCCGATTGGGGTTGTGTGCACCCCTGCCAGAAGTTTTTCAGAATTTGGAACGTCTCGCAAATCAATGGTTGCAACCGGAATCCCGAACTTTTCACTAACGCTTTGCAGAAAGGCAAATTGCGGGCGGGTTGCAGGATTAAGCGTCAGATTGTCCGGAAGAAGCAGCGTCAACGGTTTTGCGCCGCTTTCAAGGATATTTCTGTAAATAAAGACAAGTTCGTTTTCGGTCACACTCGTTCCACGCGAAATGTCTTCGATATTTGGTTCAAAGATGCAGACGTCAGGCCGATATTCCCGAACCGCCAATGATTGAACAAGGCCGCCATCGGATGCTCTGTTGCCACCGTAAGTAAATTGTTTGACCTCAGAAAATCCGATTTTTTCGGAATAAGAGACCCGCAGTGCTTCCGAATAGCCTGTAACTTGGCCGGTGACGTGATTTCTGCCTTGCTGGCTGACAGATGCCCCCAATATAGCGAGTTTCATATTTTACCTTTCGAACGTGGTATCCAGTGTTTGCGACCATCTACGACGCGCAGTCAGACTTTGCCACCAGCATGGGTTGTCAGATCAGCCATCCCCACCTTCGACTGCAAGTGCAAGTTGTGGTGACGCTTTGGCTGACCTTGACCGTACTGAAACGCAGTGTCACTTTGCGCAGCTTTGCCTTTACAGTGCAGCACCCCACCCTGAAAGGGGATTTGGGATCGTGAAACTGTCATATTGGTCGTTTTTGGACAGATTTCGGCGAATTTGCCCACTGCCATGCCTTCCCCCCCGCCTTGCTTGACATTCCCACCCCAGCCTTTAACCTCATGCGACCGGATCAACGGCGTCTCCGGCCCGAATGACCCGAGAGACACTCCCGAGAGTTCCATGGCCCTGGAAGACGCCAAATCGCAGGTGGATACCGCTTTCACCCGCACCAGCCAGCGCGGCTATGCCTTTGAAAACGCATTCGGCGGTGCAGCCTCCTTCCTGCGCCGCAGCTACACCAAGGACCTGACCGGCGTGGACCTTGCCGTGACCGGCGTTCCCTTCGATCAGGCCGTCACCCACCGCGCGGGAACCCGCTTCGGGCCAAGGGCTATCCGCGAGGCGTCTACCCTCATGCCCTATGATCCGCCCGCCGGTTGGCCGACCAGCCCCCTGGAAGACCTCAACATCATCGACTACGGCGATCTGGCCTTCGACTACGCCCGCACCCAGGACTTCCCCGAGACGCTGACCCATCACATCCGCACCATCCTTGGCGCGGGGGCGGGCAGCATCGTTTTGGACGGCGATCATTTCATCACCTTCCCGATTCTACGCGCCTATGCCGAGAAATTCGGGCCGCTGTCGCTTATCCATTTCGACGCGCATTCCGATCTGTGGCCCGATGATGATTACTCGCGCATCGATCATGGCACGATGTTTTACAAGGCGGTGAAATCGGGGCTGGTTGACCCCAAACGCTCGGTCCAGATCGGCATCCGGACGACGACCGAGGATTATCTCGGCGTCAATGTCATCACGGCGCGTGAGGTGCATGAGAAGGGCACCGATTGGGTGGTGGCGCGCGCCCGCGCCATCGTGGGCGATGCCAGCACCTATGTGACCTTCGATATTGATGCGCTGGACCCGGCTTTCGCACCCGGCACCGGCACGCCGGTCTGGGGCGGGCTGGCAAGCTGGCAGGCGGCCGCCATGCTGCGCGATCTTGCGGGGATCAACATGGTGGGCGGCGATGTGGTGGAAGTGTCACCGCCCTATGATACGACAGGGGCCACGGCCATCGCGGGCGCGCATGTGGCCTATGAACTGGTCTGCCTGTTTCACTGGGCCCGAACACAACGTTGACGCACAGCGGCAGGATGCAAAGGTGATCCGCATGATTTTGAAGATTATTGCGGTCCTGATCGTGGTCGCGGTGGTGGCGCTTCAGGCCTATGTCCGCCTCGCCCCCGAGGATGTGTCGACCTGGCATGTCGCCGTGGCCACCGCTGATCCGGCCGCGTCAGGCCCCTGTGTGGACAAGGTCACCATCGTCCCCAAAGGTGCCCGCGCCACCTGCCTCGTTCCGGGCACACCTTTGGAGACGCTCAACAAACTGGAGGCCACAGCCCTGACCTCCGCCCGCACCATCCGCCTTGCGGGCACCCCGGAACAGGGCCGCATCACATGGGTCGCCCGGTCGTTCCTGATGGGCTACCCCGACTATGTCACCGCCGAGGCCAGCCAGAACCCCGACGGCACCCGCCTCGACATCTTCTCGCGCCAGCGCTTCGGCGATGGCGACATGGGCATCAACGCCGCCCGCCTGAAAGACTGGCTCAGCCACCTCTGAGCTGCCACCTCTTCCGCCAACCCCCTCTGCCAACCCCCTCTGCCAACCACCTTTGGCCCCCCTCCCGTTCGCGGCTTCTCCGCATCAATCCCTCCCCGCGCAAGCCGATGTGCCCCTCCGATCCATCCCCATGCCTTCTCCCCCTTTCATTTGTTCATAAATATCCCACGGGGGTGCGGGGGTGTGAAACCCCCGCTTCTGATAGTGGGTGCGGGGGTGTGAAACCCCCGCTTCTGACAGTGGGTGCGGGGGTGTGAAACCCCCGCTTCTGACAGTGGGTGCGGGGGTGTGAAACCC
>JAYSPY010000120.1:0-14038 GCA_043721855.1 Pseudorhodobacter sp. | reverse complement strand
GCGGGGCGCGTCCGGCGCGGTCAGTGATTTCGCCAGCGCCGACGCCAGTTCGACGCTGCCGTCATCGGCGGACCAGAACGGCGACAGCACGATGTTGCGGCGTTCTTCAGCCTCGGGGTTTTCGTCGATCAGGCTGAGCGCGTCCAGGCCTTCGATCAGGGGGGCGTAGCTGTGTTCGGTGATGCCGCGCAAATGAATGTTGCCGCGCGAGGACAGATCGATCACGCCGTTACCGTGGGCGCGCGCGAGCCGCGCGATCTCGTGCGCCTGCTGCGGCGTCAGCCGCCCGCCGGGCGGACGCACGCGAAGCACCCAGCCGTCACCCGACAGCATCGGGCGCAACGCACCGGGACACCAACCCTTAATGATTGGGCCCTTTACTATGGGCGCGCTCATGCCTCGGCACCCAGCGCCACGGCAATAGAATTTCGCCGCGTTACCCAAAGCCCCGCCGCATGCAGCGCCGCAAAGCGATCCCGCATCGCCGCCAGCGCGCCGGGATTTTCGCGCGCCATGAACGCCACCAAATCCTCGCGGCCCAGCGTGGCCTCGTGATACAAATCAAACAAATGCGCAGGCACGGCACGGGTCAGATGCGCAAAAGCCGCCAGATGATCCAGTGTGGCCCCAATTTCGGCGGCCCCCCGAAACCCATGCCGCATCATGCCATCCGCCCAAGCGGGGTTTGCCGCCCGCGCCCGGACCACACGCGCAATCTCCTCCGCCACAGACCGCGCCTGTGGCCGATCCGGCCGCGTTGCATCCAGATGATACAACGCCGGGGCCGCCCCGCCCAACCGCGCCACAGCCGCCGCAAAGCCGCCTTCGTGTGCCGCGTAATCCGACGCCAGCAACACATCGGTTTCCACCAGATCCTGCACATGGGCGAAGCCATCGGCGGCCAGAACCCGCGCCTCCAACGCTGCGCGGGCGTTATGCACCGCACCGCCCGCATCAATCGCCCATTCTGATGCGGCCAACCACGCCTCGCCCGCCGCCGCCCGGCCCGCGTCGGAATAATCCTCCAACGCGTTGGTCATGCCCATGCCGTACAGCCCCGGCTTGGGGCCGAACACGCGGTAGGTTTGCAAGGTGTAGGGGTTATCCTCGGGCGCTTCTTCACGCTCGGCCAAAGCTGCGGCCCCTGCCTCAAATATCTGGGCCAAGCCCGGAAATACGTCTCTGAACAGGCCGGAAACCCGCAAAGTCACATCAATCCGTGGCCGGCCAAGCAGCGCCAACGGCACAACCTCAAACCCCGAAACCCGGTCTGATCCCGCATCCCAACGCGGCGCCAGTCCCGCCAGATGCAGCGCCATCGCAAATTCTTCGCCCGCCGTGCGCATCGTGGCCGATCCCCACAAATCCACCACCAAGCCGCGCGGCCAATCGCCGTGGTCTTGCAGGTGGCGGCGTAGCAGTTCTTCGGCCAGCTTCACGCCTTGGGTATGGGCTGCACGGCTTGGCACCGCGCGCGGATCAACCGAGAATAAATTCCGCCCCGTCGGCAACACATCCACCCGGCCCCGATACGGCGACCCCGCCGGGCCGGGGGCCACCCGACGCCCAGACAGCGCGGCCAACAGCCCCTCCATTTCCCCCGCAGCCCCGCCATAAACATGCAAGCCGTCACCAAACTGGCTTTCCTTGATATCACAGACAAAGCGGTCAATCCGCGTTATCGCCTCTGCCGCCGACGCATCGTCGCGCAAGCCCAGATCAGCCGCCACACCCGCACCTTCCGCTTCGGCCCGGATCGAGGCGATCAGCCGATCCCGCCGCGCGGGGTCCAGCCCATCGGCAGTGGAATATTCATCCAGCAACCGCTCCAACCGATGCATCGCTTCCGGCACGGCACTGTTTGCCATTGGTGGCGGCAGATGCCCTAAGGTGACCGCGCCTATCCGCCGCTTCGCCTGTGCGGCTTCGCCCGGATCATTGACGATGAAGGGGTAAATCACCGGAAGCGACCCTAACAAGGCCTCCGGCCAGCAAATCGCCGACAGCGCCACCGCTTTGCCCGGCAACCATTCCAAGGTGCCATGTGCGCCCACATGCACCAAAGCCTGTGCGCCCTGCGCCCGCAACCACAAGTAAAACGCCACATAGGCATGGCGGGGCGTGCGCGACAGATCATGATAATCATCATCGCGGCGCAGTACCTCGCCACGTTCCGGTTGCAGGGCAATCAGCGCATTGCCCCGGCGCACAGCCTTGAAATGTATCGCACCGTCGCGCCAATCCGGGTCCGTCCCTGGCGCACCCCACGCAACGAGCAGGTCTTGCTTCAAAACTGCTGGAATCGTGTCTAATGCAGCCAAATAATCGGTCAAAGGCCAAGATATCATCGCATGGCCCAGCGTGCGCCCAAGATCAGCGCCCCCGTCCACCGTATACCCGGCCCACGCCAACTGCGCCAAAATCGCCTCGGTCGAGGCTAGGGCATCCAGCCCAACGGCATGGGCCAACTGATGCGCCTTGCCGGGATAGGTTGACAAGACCACCGCAAGCTTCCGGTCCTGAACCCGCGTCGTGGCAAGCGAAACCCACCCTGCAACCCTATCCACCACCGCCGCAATCCGTCCCGCATCGGCCCGGTGCGCAAAGCGGGAAAACTGCAAATCCGGGTCACGTTTGGTGGGGGATTTGAAGCTGGCAACGCCCGCGAATATGCGACCGTCCACCTCGGGCAGCACAACGTGCATCGCCAAATCAGCGGGTGACAGCCCCCGTTCAGCGGTTGCCCAGTCCTTGCGCCGCGCGGTGGACAAAGCCACCTGAAACACCGGGCAACCGGGGCCGTCAAGCGGGGTATCGCCAGTGGCGCCTTTGGCCGAAAACGCCGTCGCATTCACAATCGCTACAGGGTCTAACATGGCCAAACTGCCCCGCAGAAACTCACCTGCGCCCGGCGCCTTCAACGACGGCGCAAACAGCCCAACCGCATTAAACCCCCGCGCCCGCAATTCCGCAATCAACGCATCCACCGGGGCGGTATCGGCTGATGTCAGGTAGCTGCGATAGAACGTCACCGCCACAAATGGCCCGGCACCTTCCGGCCCCGCCACGACGCCGCGCGCGGGGTCATACCAGCCGCAATCAGGCACGGTTTTGTCGCCCAACACCGGCCCCGCATACAGCCCCGCCGCCAGCGCCAACTGCGCCAAAGCCGCCTCTGCCGCCACAGCGCCGCCCGCATCGCACAGCGCCGACAACCGCCGCAAGGTGGATACGGGCAAAGTGGATAGCGCGTCCAGCCGTGCATCTTCCCGCCCGTCGCCGGGCAAAACCGCCAAGGCAATGCCCCGCCGCCGCGCCATATCCTGCACTTGCAGCAGACCGTAAGGCCAATAGCTTTCCCCCCCGATCAGCCGGATCAGGATGCCTTTTGCGCCGATCAGGGTCTGTTCCACATAGGTATCCACCGATAACGGATGCCGCAGCGCCACCAGATTTGCCAACCGAAGCGTCGGCAAGTTCGCCCGCCCGCGCTGCCATCCCGCCGCGAAAGCACCAAGGTCGCTGTCGGAAAACGACATCACCACCAGATCGGCCGGGCTTTGCCCCAGGTCGAACGGAGTTTCCGTTTTCTCCAGCCCGTGGCTTTCGCGAAAGACGACGTGCATCGGTCGGCTACTCCGATGCTGACGAGGTATGCGTGCCCCGCACTGCTTCGGGCGCCCCCCCACCCCAACCCTCCCCCACGCGGGGGGAGGGGGTTGGCAAGCCTTTCAATAGCAGTTTTGATGACAGACCTATCGCCTCCCTCCCCCCGCGTGGGGGAAGGCCGGGGTGGGGGGGCAACGTTCCTGGCAAGTCTGAAAAACCTCCGCTCATGCCATTATCCCTCCAGCACAGCCCTGATCGCAGCCTCATCCACATGATGATGCTCGGCAATCACCACCAACCGGGTTTGGCGCGGATCTGTGCCCCACGGCCTGTCATACTGCACGCGAACCCGCGCGCCCACCGCCTGCACCAGCATGCGCATCGGTTTACCGGTGACGGCAACATACCCCTTCACCCGCAAAATATGCTGTTCGCGCGCCAAACGCTGAATTGCCGCTTGCAAGGCATCGGGATCAGCCACTTCGCCCAGATCCATCACAACCGTATCAAAATCATCATGTTCATGGTCGTCATGCCCATCATGATGCGACGGGCGCGCTGCAATGTCGTCTTCCGCCGCCGCACCTAGCCCCAAGATCAAGCGCGGGTCGATCACCCCTTCGGTCATCGCGATGATCGGCAATCTACGAGGCGCTTCGGCCTCGATCACCGCGCGGGCCGCTGCCAAACCAGCCTCGCCCGCCAAATCAGCCTTCGACAAAAGCACGATGTCCGCACAGGAAATCTGATCCTCAAACACCTCTGACAGCGGGGTTTCATGGTCAATGCTGGGGTCCGCCAACCGCTGTGCTTCGACCGCCGCCGGATCGGGGGCAAACCGCCCCGCCGCCACGGCCTCGGCATCCGCCAAAGTGATCACGCCATCCACGGTGATCTTTGAGCGTATCGCCGGCCAATCGAACGCCTTCAACAGCGGCTTTGGCAAAGCCAGTCCCGAGGTTTCGATGATGATATGGTCGGGGCGCGTGGGCAGCGCCATCAGCGCCTCGATCGTCGGAATAAAATCATCGGCCACCGTGCAGCAGATGCAGCCATTGGCCAACTCAACAATATTTTCCACCGGGCAATTCGCATCGGCGCAGGATTTCAGAATATCGCCGTCCACCCCCAAAGTGCCAAATTCATTCACCAAAATCGCCAACCGCTTGCCTTGTGGATTCATCATCAGATGCCGGATCAGCGTGGTTTTGCCCGCGCCGAGGAAGCCGGTGATCACGGTCACGGGAATTTTCGCAAGGTCAGTCTTCGCAAGGTCAGTCATGGGGTGCCTCCAACGGCGGAATACGGGCAAGGCTTTGCTTGCGGAAGATTTGCGGGCGCATCCGCCATGGCACGATACCATCGGGGCTTGCGGCATAGGCGGCCGCGCCCGACAGGATTTCGGGTATATCCGCCATGCCCAAGCGGCCGTAAACATAGGTCCAGCGGCCGGGGGCAGACAGGGCAATCGCACAACCATTGTTGCAGGCCGACAAGCATTCGGCGCCCTGCACACGCACACCGTCAGGCAGGTCTTGCACTGACAAATCCGCATGTAAACGCGCACCGGCGGGCATCTGCCCTTCTTCCAAAGGCAAGCCTGCCTTACACGTTGTGCATACGAAAAGAGTCGTCGCCATCATCCATCCTTTAGCGGGGCAATGGCCAGAAAGCATCATGCGGGACGGCCCGGCACATATGCCAACCGGTCGTGGAACACCCCGTCCACCCGTGTAACGTCGCAGCGCTGGCAGGTCTCCCGGCTTGCGGATCAAGGGTTGCCCCAACGGCAGCCCCACCTTCCCGACCAACGTGGTCAGTGGCATCGGGCAACCTTTCCGGTCACGGTCGCGGGGGCGGCTGCGCATCGGGGCAGGCCCCTATCGCATTCCCTCTTCGCCTGTCATAAACAGGAACCAGCGCAAGCCTACCTGAGGCATCGCCACCCTGATTGTCAAGCAACGGAATGCGCCATGTCCACGCCAGACGCCCTGAATACTGACGCCCGCCATGCCAGCAAAATGGCCAAGAAAAAGGTGGCGAGGGATAAAATCATGGCGCTGAAAGAGGGTGAAAAAGGCCTGATCATCGTCCACACCGGGGCGGGCAAGGGCAAATCTTCGTCCGGTTTCGGCATGATCCTGCGGTGTATTGCGCACGGTATGCCCTGCGCCGTGGTGCAATTCATCAAAGGCGCGTGGGATACCGGCGAGCGTCGTATGATCGAGACGCATTTTTCGCATCTGTGCCAGTTCCACGCCATGGGTGAAGGCTTCACATGGGAGACCCAAGACCGCGCGCGCGACATTGCGATGGCTGAAAAGGGCTGGGCGAAGGCGAAAGAATTGATCCTTGATCCAACAATCCAGCTGGTTCTGCTGGATGAGATCAACATCGCGCTGCGGTATGATTACCTTGATATTGCCGAAATCGTGGCCTTTCTGCGGAACGAAAAACCGCCGCTGACGCACGTTGTGCTGACCGGACGCAATGCAAAAGACGATTTAATAGAAATCGCCGATCTGGTCACTGAAATGACCCTGATCAAACACCCGTTCAGGTCCGGTATCAAAGCGCAAAAAGGTGTGGAGTTCTGACCGTGGCGCGGGTTGTCAGGCAAGATGAGTATTTAAGCGAAAAGGAAATCACAAAGCGGCTTCCTTTTCGAAAAAATACTCCCGCCGGAGGCATCGTTTCGTGAAAGCATTGATGATTCAGGGCGCGGGGTCCAATGTTGGCAAATCGCTTCTGGTGGCGGGATTGTGCCGGGCCGCTAAACTGCGCGGGCTGAAGGTGGCGCCGTTCAAGCCGCAAAACATGTCGAACAACGCCGCAGTCACGGCAGATGGCGGCGAAATTGGCCGCGCGCAGGCGTTGCAGGCCTTGGCGTCTGGTCGTGCGCCGATTGTCGATATGAACCCGGTGTTGCTGAAGCCCGAATCGGAAACCGGATCACAGGTCATCGTGCAGGGCAGGCGCGTGGCAACTGTTAAAGCCCGCGATTATGCAGCCCTGAAGCCATCGTTGATGGCCCCGGTTCTGGACAGTTTTCACCGCCTCAAATCCTCGGTCGATTTGGTCATCGTCGAAGGGGCTGGAAGTCCGGCAGAGGTAAACCTGCGGAGTGGCGACATTGCCAATATGGGCTTTGCCTGCGCTGCAAATGTTCCTGTGATACTGGTGGGCGACATAGATCGCGGCGGTGTGATCGCGCAGATTGTGGGCACGCAAGCGGTGCTGGACGCCGCCGATAACGCCAAGATCGCGGGGTTTATCATCAACAAGTTTCGCGGCGATGTGTCGCTGTTTGATGATGGCTACGCCTTGATCGCCCAGCGCACCGGCTGGCGCGGGTTTGGCGTCGTGCCATTCTTCAACCAAGCGTCGCGCCTGCCTGCCGAAGATGCGCTTGACCTGCCCGGCACGCGCGGTACCGGGGCCATCAAAATCGCCTGCCTTGCCCTGTCGCGCATCGCCAATTTCGATGATCTTGATCCCTTGGCCCAAGAACCCGGCGTCAGCCTTAGCATGATCATACCGGGCCAAGCCATTCCTGGCGATGCAACCCTCGTCATCATCCCCGGTTCAAAATCCACCCGGGCCGATCTGGCCTATCTGCGTGCGCAAGGCTGGGACATCGACCTTGCCGCCCATGCCCGTCGGGGCGGCCGTGTGCTTGGCATTTGTGGTGGGTATCAAATGCTGGGCCATGCAGTGCGCGACCCTGATGGCATCGAAGGGCCCGCTGGAGACAACCCCGGCCTTGGCCTGCTGGATGTCGAAACCTTGATGACAGCTGACAAGCATCTCACCCGCGTCATTGCCACCCATGCCGCCAGCAAAACACCAATGCATGGCTACGAAATTCACATTGGCCGCACCGATGGTCCTGCCCGAACAAGGCCCTTTGCCGAGATAGCAGGGATGCCAGAAGGGGCCATGTCGCCCGATGGCCGCATCATTGGCAGCTACTTGCACGGCATGTTTTCCGGCGACCAATTCCGGCAAGCGTTTCTAGCCGAACTCGGTGCTGCGCCGTCAACCTATGCCTACAACGCCGATGTCGAAGCCGTGCTGGACGCCCTTGCAGCACACCTAGAGCAACACCTTGATATAACAGAACTTCTGGCCTTGGCGCGCTAAAACCGCTCCGCCCTAAGCACCTGCGTGTCGGTCACGCTGACCACGCCGATATGGCGTTCCACCACTGCAAAGGCCGCATCCAGCAACCCATCCAACCGCTCTGGCTTGATCAGGCAAATCACCGCCACCATGCCCGCGCGCCCGACCTGGCCTTCGCGCGTCCACATGCCTGATCGCCCGGAGCCGCCAAGCACCGGCAGCACGGTAAACCCGGTGACGCCCGCCTTGATCAGCGCATCCTTCAGACGGCCTTCCATCGGGGCCTCAATAATAATCTCAACCCGCTTTGCCATATGCGTTTGCATGCGTCAGCCTCCGGTCACGGCAAGGGCAATCGCCACATAAAGTGGGATGCCCAGCACAAGGTTAAAGGGAAACGTCACCCCTAGGGACAGCGTCAAGTAAACCGAAGGGTTCGCTTCCGGCAAAGCCACCCGCATCGCTGCAGGCACCGCGATATAACTGGCCGATGCGGCAAGCGTCATCAGCAGCGCCACTCCCCCGGTGGAAAGCCCCAGGGCCAGCGCAACCGACAAGCCCGCCGTGGCACCGATCAGCGGCATGATCAGCCCGAAAACAACCGCCCCAAGCCCCAAAACCCCGCGAGAGCCTCGCAAACCGCGCCCCGCAACCAGCCCCATATCCAGCAGGAACAGACACAAAACCCCCTGAAACGGCGATACGATAAAGCTTTCAATCCGCGCCAAGCCATCCGCACCGGTGATCAGCCCGATCAGAAATGACCCCACCAACAGCACGATCGACCCGTTCAACAAAATCTCGCGCCACAGACCTGCATCCATTTCCGCAGCCCCGCCCCGGCGCGATACCAGCCACAGGGCAGACACGATTGCCGGGGCCTCCATCGCGGCGGCGACCGCCACCATATAGCCTTCAAAGGCAATACCCTGCGCCGTCAGAACCGATGTTGCCGTCACAAAGGTCACGATTGAAATAGATCCGTAATGTGCCGCCACCGCCGCCGCATCGGTAACCGAAAGCTTTGTCATCACCCGCAGCAGCCCAAATGCCACGAATGGCAGCGCGAAAGACAGCACCACACCCCCCGCCAAAGCCGCCAGCAGTTGCGCATCAACGCCGTGCTTGGCAACCGCAGCACCGCCTTTGAAGCCAATGGCAAACAGCAAATACAGCGACAGCGCTTTCGCCGCCGCCTCTGGCACGGTTAATTCAGACCGCGCCAGTGCCGCAAAAACACCCAGAACAAAAAACAGGATCATCGGCGTCAGCAAATTTTCCGACGCAAGTTTCAATATCTCTTGCAAACCATACCCCCGTTTTGTGCAATCTCGTGCGGACGCGACATCATGATCAGATCGCCGCAAACGCGCCAGAGGCTGGTTCATACTGCTCCAACCCGCCGGCGCCGGTATCGGTCCATAACCCGTGCAGCGTCAGCATGTCTTCGTGCACCGCTTTGCGCACGAACGGAAATGTCATCAGGTTTTCCAAACTTACCACCACCGCCTCTTTTTCCAGCGCCCGCGGGCGGTCGGCAAGTGGCAGATGCGCCACCCGCTCAAATCCGGGGCGCAAAATGTCCATCCAGCGGCCCACGAAAGATGACTTTTCTTCCAGCTCCGGGGCCAGCCCGCAACACATATCATGGCAGCCCTTGACGCCACCGCAGTTTGAATGCCCAAGCACCACGATATGCGCCACGCCCAAACTGGTCACCGCATATTCCACCGCCGCCGATGTGCCATGCGTTTGACCATCCGCGTTATACGGCGGCACCAGATTGGCGACATTGCGGTGAATGAAAAACTCGCCCTCATCGGCCCCGAAAATCGAGGTTACATGCACCCGGCTGTCACAACACGAAATTACCATCGCGCGAGGATGCTGCCCGTTTTCGGCCAGCCTGCGATACCACGCCTTGTTGTCTTGGTAAGCCGTCGCACGCCAGCCATGGAAGCGTTGCACAAGATAGGCGGGTAGCGGCTTGGCCTGATCCAAAGTAACGTTCCTTGCTGAGTCCGCATCTAACTAGGCTGCAATTGCAGAAAATTCGAGAGGTTTCTTTTGCAGCCGGAAACCTTTTCTTCAGCACGAAGGCGCAATGTCGATCCTGGGTGTGAAACGAAGATGTGGGTGAAGAGATGACAAATGTAGCAGCGTTGCCGCTGGTTGAACGGGTGCGCCAAGATGCGGAACCGATCGCCACGATCTATCGAAATCTGGGAACCTCGGCCGCTGAACAGGTGGTCACACGGGCGCTGGCCGAGCTTGGCCTTGCAATGGGCGGCCTGGCACAACAGGTGCGTGCGCATGATCTGGCAGATGTGTCGCGTCAATTGCGCAAGCTGCAACGCATGGCCGAACATATTGGCATGGTCAGCCTTGGGGCGGTGGCCGATGATGCGCGCACCTGCTTTGATCGCAGCGATGTCACCGCCTTTTCTGCCGTATGGGCACGGCTTGTAAGGGTGGCCGAACGGTCGCTGGCCACGGACCGCAATCTTGCAGATCGTTCGGTGTAACGTCGCGCGGTTGGCCGGGGCTTGCGGGCAGCGGTGGTTGCGCTAGGCTTTGGCGCAATCATTGGCACCGGTCATCTGACCATCGCCACGCAGACCGGACGCCGTTCATGACCCTGAAATTCGCCGATGCCACCAGCCCGTCAAAAGCTTTGCATGTTGTAACTTCCGATGACTTTGCCGCATGGATGGCGGGCCAGCCAGCACACTGGCAAACATGGCTGTCAGAACAGCGCTTCACCGCCGCATTGGGCGAAACCCGGCTTTTACCCGGCCCAGACGGGTCAATCGAGGCTGCCGTTGCAGGCTTTGGTTCAGCCAGCTCACGCGCCCGCACCCGCTTTGGCCTGGCAGCCGCCTTGCAAGCCCTGCCCGCCGGAAACTGGCATTTGGAAGGCCCGCTTAGCCCGGCCCAGCGCGATGAAGCGGCCCTTGCGGCACTGCTGGCATCTTACCGTTTTGATCGCTACCGACCCACCAAAACCGCCACCGCGCAAGCCCTGCTAAAAGCCCCCGAAGGTTGCGACAGCGCCCGCCTGATCGCCATGGCGCAAGGTGAATTTCTAACCCGCGATCTGATCAACACGCCCGCATCTGACATGGGACCAGCCGAGTTAGAGGCAGCCTTCCTAACCCTTGCCAGCAAATTCAATGCGACCACCGAAGTCATCCGCGGCGATGATCTGATCAAGCAGAACTTTCCCATGATCCACGCCGTTGGCCGCGCTTCATCCCGCGCTCCGCGCATCTTCAGCCTGCGTTGGGGCACCACTGGCCCCCGTATCACGTTGGTCGGCAAAGGCGTGTGTTTTGATACCGGCGGGCTGGATATAAAGGCATCGTCCGGCATGCTTTTGATGAAAAAAGATATGGGCGGTGCTGCGACCGTCATCGGTCTTGCCCATATGATCATGGCGCTGAATATGCCTGTGCGACTGCGCGTCATCGTGCCCGCCGTGGAAAATTCTATCGCGGGCAACGCCATGCGACCCAGTGATATCCTGACTTCGCGCACGGGCTTGACGGTCGAGATTAACAACACCGACGCCGAAGGTCGCCTGATCCTGGCCGATGCACTTGCCTGGGCTGATGAAGAAGCCCCCGATGCCATTATCTCAATGGCGACCTTGACAGGCTCCGCCCGCGTCGCCCTTGGCGCCGATCTGGCCCCGTTTTTCACCGATGACGAAGATTTCGCGGCAGCCTTAACTGCCGCCGCCCGCGGCGCATGTGATCCGGTCTGGCGGCTGCCGTTCTGGGATGCGTACGAACCCATGATAGAACCCAAAATCGCCGACCTCGATAACGCCCCGGCTGGCAGCTTTGCAGGCTCTGTCACCGCTGCCTTGTTCCTGCGCCGCTTCGTCACCTGCCCGCGTTATATGCATTTTGATATTTACGGCCATAACCCCACCGATGCCCCGGCCCGCCCCAAAGGTGGCGTCGGTCAAGGCGCGCGTGCGCTGTTGGCGGCAATTCCAGCGGTGTTTGGCCTGTGACCGACCCGCGCATGACCCCCGCCAACGCCCGTGCCGCGCTGGAATCCCTGCGCGGCACCGTAACCGCGCCGCAATATACCACAGGCGAGGCGGCGCAGCTTGTCGCGCCTTTGACGGACCTGTTGGCCAGCCCCGGCGGCAAGCGTGAACGCCAACTGTTGCTGGGTGATGGTTTTACCATCATCGACCGGCACCAAGGCTATGCCTTCGGCCAAGCCAGCAAAGACGGCTTTTGCGGATACCTGCCCGAAACCGCGCTTGGCCCCGCCCAAACCGCTACCCACTGGGTTGCGGCGCCGATGACCACACTTTACCCAGAGGCCAATATCAAACTGCGCGAAACCGGCGCACTGACCCTTGGCGCCCGGGTCACTGCCGTGGCAGAATCTGGTAAATTCACTGAAACCACGCGCGGCTTTGTCCCCACCCTGCACCTGAAACCCATCGGTGAATGGCACAAAGACCCGGTCGCCATCGCCCAAACCTACCTGGGCACGCCCTATCTTTGGGGCGGCAACAGCCGCGCCGGGCTGGATTGTTCGGGGCTGGTTCAAGCGTGTCTTTTGTCTTGCGGGCTGGCATGCCCCGGTGATGCAGACCTGCAACAAACCCTTGGCAAACCGATCTCCGAAAAAGCTGCCCTGAAGCGTGGCGATTTGCTGTTCTGGGATGGCCATGTTGCCCTGTGCATGAACGCTGATTTCATGATCCACGCCACCGCCGCCTTCATGGCCGTCGTGATGGAAAACACCCGCTCTGCCATCAAACGCATCACCGATCAAGGCGGTGGCCCGGTTACCGCAAGACGCCGGGTGCTTTAGCCGCTTATCAAGCCCCCTCGGGCTTTCTGCGCTTCCAAAAGCGAAAAGCGCCGTCAGGCGCGATGAGCAGCTTAATCCACCGCCCTGATCAATTTGCCTTCCAGCACCCGCAGCACCGCCGCCAAATCATGCCCCCGCCGCAAAATCTGCCCATCCATTGCTACCACGGCATACATGCCTTGCTTGGTGCGCAGTTTTGGGCGCTTTTCAATGCGGTATAGCGGAAACTCTGCCGTGCGCCGGAACACCGAAAATACCGCCATATCGCGCAGGCAAGAAATGCCATAGTCACGCCATTCCCCTGCCGCCACCATCCGCCCATACAGGCCAAGGATCAAAGAAAACTCCCGCCGATCAAAGCTGATCTGTTCAATCGCTTGGGTGTTTTGCGCAAAGGGCGTTGGTGTTTGGATCGTCATGTTGAAAGTCTAGCTGCACCGTTCGGCAAATCAAGCACTCGCTGCACCGGGCGTTGTCTGATTTCAGACACGCAATCACCGACACATGGCCACGATTGTTCCCAATCCTCGCCAAGATTGCAGGCGATACAGGAATTGTTGCGAGTCAAGGAAACCCCGGATGGGTGGAACTTTAGCCCCCCCCAAATGACCGCTCGTCCGGGGCGCTTGCGAGTGAGGATCAAGCCTCTGTCCCTGACAGAGGCTTTGTCCTTTTGTCGTCACGCAAAGCCTCGGGCCAATCGCAGTTCACCCACCCGCAACCCCCGCCAGTTGCGCAAATCTGTGCCGAGCCGCTTTTGCGCCGCCGGGTGGCCTTCGTCCAACACCCCCGCCCGAATCAACAGCGATGTAATCGCCGCCTCCGCTGCCCGCGTGCCGCCATCGACGATCTTCAACGCAATACCAATCCGCTTTTCCGGAAGGATCGCCACAAACACCGCCTCGGCCCCGGTTTTGATGGCGACCCGCCCGCCCATAGCGCGCATCAATTCGGTACAGGCCCGCGTTTCGCCCGCTACCAATTCAGGATATGTCGCCATCGCCTTCGTTAAGCGAAAAGCAGCCCGACTGCGCGCATCACCCCCGTCTGACGACGCCGCAAAAAACGCCATCCCCCGCGCCAGCCCCTGCACCGATGTGGCAAAGTTTGGCGCAGAACACCCGTCAATGCCGTAGCCGGGGCTATCCTCGCCTGTCACCTCTTCAGACGCCGCCCGCACCGCCTTTTGCAGTGGATGATCCACTTCGGTGTATTCCGAACCGCCCATGATATGCCGGTTCAGCGTCAAGAACCCGGAATGTTTTCCCGAACAGTTGTTATGTATCTGGCACGGCGCCTCAGCTGCCAAAACCAACTCATCATGTGCAGGCTCGTCGTAGGGCCAATGTGTTCCACAGCGCAAATCCTGTTCCGACAGCCCCAAATCCGCCAACCACCGCGTCACCATATCGGTATGGATGGCCGCCCCTTGGTGGCTGGCACAAGACAGCGCAAGTTGCGCATC
>JAYSPY010000119.1:0-1817 GCA_043721855.1 Pseudorhodobacter sp. | reverse complement strand
AGAGCCCTTGTACAACTTCGACAATGTCCGCGATGCGATGAAGATCGTGATGGATGACGAAGGCATCGGCCTTGGCCGCCGCCGGATCACGCTGTCCACCAGCGGCGTTGTGCCCGAGATTGCCCGCACGGCAACCGAAATCGGTTGCCTGCTGGCGGTGTCGTTCCACGCCACGACAGATGAGGTCCGTGACCGTCTGGTGCCGATCAACAAGAAATGGAACATCGCCACACTGCTGGACGCGCTGCGCGCTTATCCGGGGCTGTCAAACTCGGAACGGATCACCTTTGAATATGTGATGCTGGACGGCGTGAATGATACCAAGGAAGACGCGTTTCGCCTGGTCGAACTGCTGCGCGGCATTCCCGCCAAGGTCAACCTGATCCCGTTCAACGAATGGCCGGGTGCGCCCTATAAACGATCGTCCGGCAACCGCATCCATGCCTTTGCCGACATCATCCACAATGCGGGCTACGCAAGCCCGATCCGCACCCCCCGCGGCGAGGATATCATGGCCGCCTGTGGACAGCTCAAATCCGCGACAGAAAAGCAGCGCAAATCCGCGCTCAAGGCGACGCCGGCAGCGGAATAAGCTTTCACGGGGCCCGCAAAGGGTCCACAATGCCGAACACACCCGGGCAACGTCCCGGCCCCTCAGAGCGAAAGCTGAACCTTGCGTCCTGCCTTCCCTCTGTGCCTTTCAGATAGGCCCATCAATGACCTCTGACACTAACGTCGCGCAGTCGCGGCAGGAAAACGCCCGGGCTTGGGTGCTGAAACTTGCGCGCTATCGCGAGCCTTCGACTTTTCGCAGCCTGTTTGAGTTGGCCGTTACCCTGGTGCCCTTCCTGCTGCTGTGGGTGCTTGCCTGGGCCGCGCTGGAAGTTTCGCCGTGGCTGTCTTTGGCTTTGGCAGTGCTGAACGGCGGCTTTCTGGTGCGCATTTTCATCATTCAGCATGATCTCGGCCACGCGTCCTATTTTGCCAACCGCACCGTGTCGGATTGGTTGGGGCGCGCCTTGGGCGTGATCACGCTGACACCCTATGATGTCTGGAAGCGCACCCATGCCATCCACCATTCGCATCACGGCAATCTGGATCATCGCGGGATTGGTGATGTGCTGACACTGACCGTGGCCGAATATCGGGCTCGCACCGCCTGGGGTCGACTGCTGTACCGGCTGTACCGTCATCCGGTCGTGCTGTTCGTGTTGGGGCCAAGCTATCTTTTCATCCTGCAAAACCGCCTGCCGTTTGGCCTGATGAAGTCGGGCTGGCGGTACTGGACCTCGGCTATGGGCACCAATGCGCTGATCGTGTTGGTGATCAGCCTGATCCTGTGGCTGGGTGGGCTTATGCCGTTCCTGCTGATTTACATCCCCACCTCGGTGATCGGGGCGACGATCGGTGTCTGGCTGTTCTACGTTCAGCACCAGTTCGAAGAGACGCATTGGGCAAAAGACCCCGACTGGCAGATCCACGATGCTGCCCTGGAAGGGTCATCGCATTACCAGCTTCCGCAACCCCTGCAGTGGCTGACCGGCAACATCGGCATCCACCATGTGCACCACTTGTACAGCCGTATCCCATTCTACCGCCTGACAGAGGTGCTGCGCGACCAGCCCGCCTTGGCACAGGCCCAACGCCTGACGGTTCGCCAAAGCCTCGCCTGCGTGAAGCTGAAGCTGTGGGATGAAAAGACCCAACGTCTGATGAGTTTCCGCGAGGTGCGCCAGATCTACGGCGCAACTTGATCCGCTTCATCTTGGCGAAAATACTCCACGGGGGTGCGGCGGTGTGAAACCCCCGCTTCTGAC
>JAYSPY010000118.1:0-4914 GCA_043721855.1 Pseudorhodobacter sp. | reverse complement strand
GCACCGGTTTTGGTCCGGTCAGGTGTTTATGTTCAGCGGCCCGCTGTTTGACGGCCACGGGCTGGATGCGTCATTGGCCTTTGCAAAACAAAGGTGATCAACCAGATCGGCCCATCGAAATCCATCCGCGCGGTCGAATGGCAGACGCTGAAATGCGTCAATTGGCACAGCAACCGCCGTCTAATTGGCCCCATCGGCCACATCCCACCCACACAAGCAGGGGAGGCGTGCCTGATGCAAACCCGAACACAGTCGATATGGTCGCCTGGTCGTTGGACACATCACCCTTTGGTAAAGCCGGGACTGGGTCGCCAATTGCCTGATCATACCGCAGAGGCATCTTTTGCCAGTGATCATGCCACACGGATGTCCGGCCTTGCGATCCCGCTTTTGCTAAATGCCCGGACGCGCCGCTGGGGCAACCAACAGGGCTGTTTTCCGGGCCGGTCAGCGCGCAACATCGCAAGTCGAAAAAGCATGCGGGTTACGCTGCGCCAATGATCCGTCCAAACTTCAGCTCGACCCGCAAACCCGGCCCCGCGTCGCCGAGTGCGATTTCAGCGCCGTGCAGGTCTGCCACTGCCTTGACCAGCGAAAGACCAAGCCCGGTGCCCATGGTTGTGCGGCTTTTTTCAAGGCGGTAGAGACGGCGCAGCACAAGGTCGCGCTCGGCTGCGGGTATCCCCGGGCCGGTATCCGAGACTGACGCGGTCACGAAGGTGCCGCTGGCGCACACTGCGCAGGTGATCTGTGTGCCCGGTGGGCAATGCCGGATGGCGTTTTCGATCAGGTTGGCGAAGGCTTGGGTCAACAGTTCCCGGTCGCCCATGACCCAAGCGATTTCGGTAACGTCACAGCGCAGGATCTGGCCCGCATCCGTCGCCACTTCGGCATAGATATCCCCCACGTCGCCAATCAGCGCTGCCAGATCGACGGCTGCAAATTTCTCGCGCCGCGCCCCGGCCTCGATCTGGGCGATGCGCAGCAATGCCGAAAAGGTCTGGTCTATCGCCTCGCTTTGCGCGATGGCGGCGGCAAGGTCGTCGTCAACTGGCGCGCCGTCAGCGGCATGGCGTGCGGCCCCTTCGATGTGGATGCGCAGACGGTTCAGCGGCGTGCGCAACTCATGCGCAATATCGGCGCTGACCTGCCGCATGGCCTCGACCAGCGCGCCAAGGCGGCTGAGGGTCCGGTTGATTTCGCCCGCGATCACGTCCAGGTCGTCGCCGCGCTTTGAAACACCGAGGCGGGTGGACAAATCACCGCTCGCGACGCAGGTAAGCGTCTCGGTCACCTCGTTCAGGCGGTGCTGAAGCCGCGATGCGATCCAGCTTCCGGCAGCGATTACCGCCATAAGGACAACCACGGCGGCCCATCCAAAACCGGTCAGAATGATCTTTGCCAGATCATCAAGGTCGGCATTGCTAAGCCCCACGACCAGATAATCGCCGTGCAGATCGCCCGCGAACATGCGGTAGGGGTGGTCTGTCGGCACACCGAGCGTGGCCGCGTCAACTGTAGACCAGCCCGCAGTAACCGCAACGTCCAGCATGTTCGAGGCCAGAATATTGCCAGCGGCATCGCGCAACAGATAGACCGAAAACCGATTTGGGCTGGCTTTGATGCGTGCGGCGATGGCCTCGATCAGCTCTTGCTGGTCGGCAACATCCGACTGCTGGAACGTGGTGAATATTTCCCTCAGGCGCGCGTCTTGCCGGTCGGCCAATTGCCGGTGCAGCACGGTATAGCCGACAGCACCCGCCAGGATCAGCGCCCCAAGCACCGCCAGCGTGACGCCAAGCGCCAGCCGAAAGGAACTGTGACGCCACAGATCAGCGAGGCGCATGAATGGAATAGCCCATGTTTTTCAAGGTATGCAGCAGGGCTGTGTCAAACGGCTTGTCGATCTTGGCCCGCAATCGGCTGATATGGGTTTCAACAACGGAAGTTTTCGGATCGAAATGGAAATCCCAGACCCGCTCCAGCAGCATGGTGCGGGTGACCACGCGGCCCTCATTGCGCATCAACACCTCCAGCAGCGTGAACTCCTTGGGCAAAAGATCAATCGGCTGCCCTGCCCGCGCGGCCTGCCTGCGCATCAGATCCAGTTCCAGATCGGCCACCTTCAGAACCGTTTTCACCTCTTGCACCGGCGGGCGGCGGGCAAGGGCGTTGACGCGCGCCATGAGTTCGGCAAAGGCGAAGGGCTTGGTCAGGTAATCGTCGCCCCCGGCCTCCAGCCCCTCGACCCGGTCGTCGATGCCGCCAAGTGCCGTCAGAAACAGCACCGGCGTCTTGCGCCCGGCAGCCCGCAAGGCACGCACCACCGACAGACCGTCCAGACCGGGGATCATCCGGTCCACCACCAGAACGTCATAGCTTTCGCGCGTGGCGGCAAACAATCCATCGGTGCCATCCGCCATGACATCGCAGACATGGCCATTTTCGGACAGCCCGCGTGAAACGTAGTCGGCGGCAGAAGGGTCGTCCTCGATCAGCAGGATGCGCATTTGGGGTCTTTCGTGGCCGGAACAGCTTTGATGGTGGTTGGAATATGTCGGCGGCTTAACACAAAGGTCGCGGCCACCATACAAATCTGTAAGTCGGGCGAAAGCTGGCTGCAGGTTTGACCGCACAGAACCGCGCCTGCCGGGTCAACTCCGGCCCCAAACGGAGCACACCATGAAACAACTTCTTCTTGCCACGGCGCTGATCGCACTGCCAGTGGCCGCATTCACCGGCTATCAGATGTTTGCAGCACCGACGATGGCGCAAGCCAGCGCGGGCATCGGCGACACCGCTGCGTTCACCAGCATCATCACCGACGTGCAGGCATTCGCCGGCAATAGCGACATCGAGGGCGCAAAGACCCGCATCCGGGATTTCGAAATTGCTTGGGATGAAAATGCAAAAGGTCTTCGGTCCATCGACCCCGCGACTTGGGACACGATCGACGGTGCCGCCGATACGGCGTTGAAGGCTGTCCGCGCAACACCACCGGACACAGCGGCGATACAAACGGCGCTTGCCGACTTGCAGACCAGCCTTGCCTCACCATCCGGAGCGAGCGCGGCAGCGACCACGGGCGCCACCGCCGCCTCTGGCGGACTTGGCGATACATCGGCCTTCAGCATGATCATCACCGATGTTCAGGCAGACGCAGAAAAGGCTGATTTCGCTGCGGCCAAGACCCGCATCACAGATTTCGAAACCGCTTGGGACGAAAAAGCAACCTCCTTGCGCGCGTTGGACGGGGCGGCGTGGGGAACGGTCGATGACGCCGCCGACGCAGCGCTCGACGCGGTTCGTGCGACGACGCCAGACGCTGCGCGCGTGACCGAAACGCTTGTGGCACTGCAGGCCGCGCTGAAAGCCTCAGGCGCGGTGACGCCATGACACATCTTTCTTCCTCACTTCAAGGGACTGCTCCGATGCAAATTCCGGCAACCGCCATCAACCGCGTGCCAGCGGTCACCACCGAATTCTGGCTGATCAAGCTGATGGCCGTCACCATGGGTGAAACGGCTGCCGACTATCTGGCCGTCAATCTGGGTCTGGGCCTGACCGCAACATCCTTGCTGATGACGGCCATCCTGATCGGCGCGCTGGTGCTGCAATTCGCACAAAAACGCTATGTGCCATGGTCCTACTGGCTGTCGGTCGTGTTGATCAGCATCGTTGGCACTTTGGTGACTGACAATCTGGTGGACAATTTCGGCGTGTCGCTGATCACCACGACCGTGCTGTTCACCGGGGCACTTGGCGCAACTTTCGCAATCTGGTTCGCGTCCGAGAAAACCCTGTCGATCCACGCGATTTTCACCACCAAGCGTGAAGCCTACTACTGGCTGGCGATCCTGTTCACCTTTGCCCTGGGCACGGCATCGGGCGATCTGGTGGCTGAGGCCTTCGGTCTGGGATACCTTGCCAGCGGCGTGCTGTTTGGAATGATCATAGCTTCACTGACCTTTGGATACTTCTTCCTTGGCCTTGATGCGATCCTGGGGTTCTGGCTGGTCTATATCTTCACCCGGCCGCTTGGCGCTTCCTTCGGGGATTTCCTGTCCCAGCCAACGCAGTACGGCGGCCTCGGCCTTGGCACCATCATCACCAGTGCTTTGTTCCTAAGCGCGATCATCGCCATCGTGGTCTGGATCAGCGTAACCCGGCGCGGCGAAGACCAGTTGGTGGTGAATTGACCTGACAAACCCGCAACATCCCGCCGCTTGCACACCAAGCGGCGGGATGATCATGGGGGGAAAGGTTGCCTGCTCAACCTGCTACCGACACAGGCCGCGACTTACTCTGCGGGCGTGGCACGCAAACGAAGCCTGCGGGAGGATATCGCGCACCTCGCCGCGCCGCTTGCCTTTACAGGCCACGCGCTTTGAGCCAAGCTTGCATCTGACCGATCTCAGTTTCCTGTGCTGCGATCACGGCTTCGGCGAGGATCCGCATCTCGGGATCCTTGCCGAATTCAAGCTGCACCTTGGCCATTGCCACCGCCGCCTCGTGGTGTGGGATCATGCCTTTGACGAAGTCCACATCAGCGTCGCCGCTGTAGGGAACCATCATGTCGGCCATCATCTTGTCCATCGCCGCAGCATAGGCCACTACGGCCGGATTGTCGGCCAGTTCGGGCGGAATCATCGAGGCACTTGTATTGGCCCCCATGCCCTCCATCCCGGCCATGCCGGAATGGTCCATGCCCTTCATGGTCGTCTGTGCAAATGCCAGCCCACCCACAATTGCAATTGCGCCAGCGGCCAGCGCGAGGTTTCGCTTTTTCATCATTATGTTCCTTTTCCAGATTTCTGTCAGACGGGCGAAAAGCCAGCGTCGGTCAACACGGCGACCAGCCGCGCGCGCGGGGCAGTCGTGATCACATCAACCTTGTGGGTCGCAGGATCGGCC
>JAYSPY010000117.1:0-21669 GCA_043721855.1 Pseudorhodobacter sp. | reverse complement strand
CCCTGCCATGCCCAACTCCTGCCAATCCGGCAGCATTGAGTCAGACTTCGCGACCCTTGGGAATCCCCCGCGAGTCACATAAAGGGGCCGTTGGTATTAGCAGGTGATCTGGCGGTGATGGCTAGCAAACTTTTGCCGGGAACAAACGCACCGATAGATGCGCGTGCATCCCGACACGCTGTGCTGGGTCTGCATGACTTGTGTACGCTGCATGCCGTGAATGCCGGATCATGGTCCTTTGGTTTCGCCACTTTCAGCGATCCGCAAACGTCAGATCACCGTTTGCGCCGCGTTCAAGGTTTTGTGCTGTATCGCAGCGATGTGAAAACTGCGGCAAAGCTATCCCGCCTACACACGCTGAGGCGGGGTCTCGAAGATTTGGGTTTATCGCGGGGCGGGCTTGGCTTAAGGCTTTCGCCAAGCAACGAAAGCAAGCGTCATGAGCCTGAACACCTTCGGTCATCTGTTTCGCGTCACCACCTGGGGCGAAAGCCATGGTATCGCAATTGGTGCCACGGTGGATGGCTGCCCGCCCGGGATTCCACTGACAGAAGCGGATATTCAGCCATGGTTGGACCGTCGCAAACCGGGGCAGAACAAGTTCACCACGCAGCGCCAAGAGGCAGACGCGGTGCGCATTTTGTCGGGCACGTTTGAAGGCCGCACCACCGGCACGCCGATACAGTTGATGATTGATAACACCGATCAGCGGTCAAAAGATTACAGCGATATCGCGCAAGCGTTTCGCCCCGGTCATGCCGATATCACCTATCATCAGAAATACGGGCTGCGCGATCCGCGTGGCGGAGGGCGGTCTTCGGCGCGCGAAACTGCATCGCGGGTGGCGGCTGGGGCCGTGGCGCGGGCAGTTTTGGCTGTGCTTGCACCGCAGATCAAGATCACCGGCTACATGGTGCAAATGGGGCCCCATGGCATCGACCGCGCGCAGTTTGATCTGGCCGAGGTGGAACGCAACCCGTTCTGGACGCCGGACGCAAAAGCTGCCGCCGATTGGGCGGTTTATCTGGATGATTTGCGTAAATCGCACAACTCTGTTGGTGCGGTGATCGAGGTTGTGGCGTCTGGCGTACCACCAGGTCTGGGTGCGCCGATTTATGGCAAACTCGACGCCGATCTTGCCGCCGCGATGATGTCGATCAATGCGGTCAAAGCCGTGGAAATCGGTGACGGTATGGCTGCGGCGGCGCTGACAGGCGTTGAAAACGCCGATGAAATTCGCATGGGGCCCAATGGGCCCGAATTTCAGTCAAACCATGCGGGCGGTATCTTGGGTGGCATTTCGTCGGGCCAGGATGTGGTGGTGCGGTTTGCGGTCAAACCAACATCGTCGATTTTGACGGCGCGAAGGACGGTGACCCAAAGCGGCGCTGAAACGGACCTGATCACCAAGGGCCGCCACGACCCGTGCGTTGGCATCCGCGCGGTGCCGGTGGGCGAGGCGATGATGGCCTGTGTGATCCTGGATCATCTGTTGCTGGACCGGGGTCAGACCGGCGGCGTGCGAGGGATCATCGGCCAGGATTAAATATCCCCGTTCGAGGTCTGTTTGCCGTCAGACTTCCCTTCGCTTTTCAGTCTTTGCGTAAACTCGCGCAGCAGCGGCACCCGGCGCGGGCGAAAACTGGTGCTGGTCAAAGCCAGCGCTTCTATCTGATGGGTTATACCTATTCCGCCGTCGATCTGCTGGTGCATTCGGCTTATGCATGGTTCACCCAGATGCTGCCGGATGATCCGCTGATCAAAGCCTGGGTTGCCCGATGTGCGGCGCGACCATCGGCCGCGCGCACCATGGCGTCAGATGCCGTGTTGGCGGGTCAGGCAGCAGCGGCGGCTTGATCGAACAGCGCCTTAAGATCGGCCTTGGACGAATGCGAATAGGTCTGCGCGATGACTTTGTCGCCGCGCAGAAACACCAACGATCCGCGGTCTGTGACACCATACTGTTTGGCGATATCGGTTTTCTTGTAGGTGTCCCAATCCAGATCAACCACGGTGATCGTCTTGTCATAGGCGGGGTTCGCATCGCGCAGCGCTTGAATGGCACGGCCCTGCGACTGGCAGCTGATGCACCAGCTGGCGGTAAAATCCAGCACCACGGTTTTACCGGCGGCCAGTTCAGATGCCACCAGTTCGGGCGAATAGATGTTCGCTGAAGCGGCCATTGCCATTGGCGCAGCAAGTGAAATGGCGGCAGAAAGTAGAAGAAAATCACGACGTTGCATGGGGCACCTCTTTTGTTAGATGGAGATAGAAAAATCTTGCAGCCAGTAGGGCATGATGTTCAAAAGCCAGCCTTCGATAACTAGGTTCATTCGGAACAAAAGCATCAGGCCGATGGCGATAAAAACCACGCCCATGATGGGTTTGGCTTTTTCGGCGATTTTGCGCATCAGCGCGCGGCGGCGTTGCAATGCCGCCCGTGCACCGTAGCCAAGCGCGAGGATCACGGTGGACACGCCCACCGCAAAGGCCAGCATGATCGCCCCGGCCCAAGCCAGGTTCTGCCCTTGGCTTGCCAGTGAAATCGCGCCACCCAGCGTAGGGCCAACGCAAGGGCTCCACACAGCGCCCAACAATGCGCCGCCCAGAAATTGCCCGCCAAGGCCAGACCGATCGACACGGTCGATCCCGGCATCAGCCCGCGCCGCCATACCGCCTGTGGCCAATGCAAAGCCCGAATTCAGGCGCGGCACCACCAAAACCAGACCAAAGCCGATCATCAGAACTGCGGCACCCTGTGCCAGGCTTTCAGAGCTTAGCCCCAAACTGCGCCCCAGCGTGGCCACACCAAGCCCCAGCGTCACAAAAGCCACTGACATGCCCGCCGCAAGCGCCACAGGCCCAAGGCGGTGCGCCTGCAAAGCCGTGGTCAACACAATGGGCAGCACCGGCAGAACGCAGGGGTTGATCAGGGTCAGCAGACCCGCAAGATAAGCAAAGATCAGGTCCATCAGGGCCACACTCCGTTTCGCAAAAACCATGCGGTTTTGGCGCCACCCTGTCACCCAAAGCTTCCGTGATTTTGTGTTACAACATCGGCAGAATTGTTACATTCGTGCCTTGGAAAGTTGCACGGCAAGAATGCCCAGCATGATCACGCCCACGCCCAGCACATCGAGGGGACGTATCGCCTCGCCCAGCAGCAGCGCCGCCGTGGCGACGCCAAAGAACGGGTTCAGAAAATGAAAACTGGATGCGCGCACGGCCCCTATTCTGCCGACCAGCGAAAACCAGATCATCGTTGCAATCAGTCCCGGCACAAACATCTGGTAAATGAAAGCCGTGATCAGCGGGGTGGAAAGCGTCACACGCGGCACTTCGAACGCAATGGCGGCAACGCCCAAAAGCACCGACCCCACCAGCATTTGCAAGCCCACCACCATCAGCAGGTTGCCGCCACTGGTGGCCCCGCGCAGGGTTAAGGTGGCGACCGCCAGTGCCAGCGCCCCGATCCCGCACAGCGCCACGCCCACAAGGTCGACACCGCCACTGAATCGCGCGCCCATGATTATGCAGACCCCGACCACGCCCGCAAAAAGTCCTGCCAATCCCAAAGGCCGCACCTTGTCGCCGAATGCCATCCAGCCCAAGGCGGCCACCAGCAGGGGCATGGTGGATGCGATGATTGCGGCCAATGATGCCTCGACCGATTGCATTGCCACGAAATTCAACCCCAGATAGATGCCGTTCTGGCACAGGCCAAAGATCATCGTGGCCCGCCACTGTGCACGCGTCAGATGCCATGTCTGGCCCATTGCCCGCGCAATGGTGATGGCGATCAGGCCCGATATCAAAAACCGCAATGCCAAAGCATGCAGGGGCGGCGCGTCGGCCACAATGATCCGCGCAGTGGCAAAAGCAGATGACCACATCAACGAAAAGCTGACGCCCATCAGAATCGATTTGACATCCATGTTCACGGGGTCGGCGCTTGCCAAAGTTCGATCGGGTTGTCTTCGGGGTCGTGAATGCGGGCAAAGCGACCATAGTCGCCATCCCATTCGGCGCGGGTTTCAACCGCAATATCCGCAGCGCGCAATGACGCAATCAAGGCTGTCAGATCATCCACCCGAACATTCACCATCCACTGGCGGTCTGACGGGAAATAATCGGTATCCGCCGGGAACGGGGCAAAGATCAACGGCCCCGCCTGTTGCTGCCAGGGCGCAGCCCCGGTAGCGATTCCAAGATGGCGCGTATACCACGCCGCCAAACCGTCAGGGTCTTTGGATCTGAAAAATATGCCGCCAATCGCTATTGCGCCTGCCATTGCTGCCTCGCAATAAAAAAAGGGTCACCTTGCACGGGCAACCCTTTCAAACAATCGAGCGGAGCGCAAGCCACCCGGGAAATGATCAGTTTACACTGTCTTTGAGCGATTTGGCGATTGTGAATTTCACTTGGCGATCTGCGGCTTTGGTCATCGTCTCGCCGGTTGCTGGGTTGCGCACCTGGCGTTCTGGGCGCGCGCGGCAAGCCACTTTGCCAAGGCCCGGCACCAAAACAGTACCGCCATCAGCCACTTCGCGGGTTACAACGGCCGCGATGGCATCCAGTGCAGCACCAGCGGTTTTCTTATCGCCACCCATGGCGTCGGCCACGGCAGCTATCAACTGGGTCTTGGTCATCGGTTTGGACATAGCATGTCTCCCATTTCTTGGCCCCGTTCATCACGCCGGGGTCTGTTTCTGCCCATCTTGGGCGGCACCATTCGCTACACAGGGTTTCGGGGCGCAAATCAAGCTGAAATCGTTAGTTTCGGCCCAAATCTGCGGCTTTTCGCCGGATCACAAGAAGGCAGTTTCGTCAAAACTGCGCAGTTTTCGGCTGTGCAATCGTTCCAGCGGCATCTCGCTTAGCCGCTCCATCGCGCGAATGCCAATCTGCAGATGCCGCGCCACTTGGGTTTTGTAAAACGCACTCGCCATACCTGGCAATTTCAACTCACCGTGCAAAGGCTTGTCAGAAACGCATAAAAGCGTGCCATATGGCACTCGAAACCTGAATCCGTTGGCAGCGATGGTGGCGCTTTCCATATCCAGCGCAATTGCGCGGCTCTGCGAAAGGCGATGAACGGGCCCGGAATGATCACGCAATTCCCAGTTGCGGTTGTCGATCGTGGCCACGGTGCCGGTGCGCATGATGCGTTTCAGCTCATACCCTTCCAGCTGCGTGACCTCTTCAACCGCCTCTTCCAAGGCGATCTGGATCTCGGCCAATGCCGGGATCGGCACCCAAACCGGCAAATCGGCGTCCAAAACGTGATCTTCGCGCAGATAGGCATGGGCCAGCACAAAATCACCAAGGCTTTGACCGTTGCGCAGGCCCGCGCAGTGCCCCACCATCAACCACGCATGCGGGCGCAGCACGGCGATATGGTCGGTCGCGGTTTTGGCATTGCTTGGCCCGACGCCGATATTGACCAAGGTAATGCCCTGCCCATCGGCGCGTTTCAGATGATAGGTCGGCATTTGCGGCGTTTTGTCAGATTTAGGCAGGGCCGTATCCGGGTTGGTAATCTCGTGGTTTCCGGTTGACACGAAGGCGGTGTAGCCCTTGGACGGATCGGCCAATGCCATGCGGGCGTAAGCCTCGAATTCGTCAACATAGAACTGGTAGTTGGTGAACAAAACGTGGTTCTGGAAGTGCTTCGGCTCCGTTGCTGTATAATGACTAAGGCGGGCCAGCGAATAATCCACGCGCTGCGCGGTAAACGGGGCAAGGGGTGCCGACCCATCGGGGTTTGTCAGCCGGACACCGTTGACGATGTCATCATTCGTGGTTGCCAGATCCGGCACATCGAACACATCGCGCAGCGAAAAGTCCAGCACGCCCTCTTGCGGGATGGACACTGCCGGGTTGCCAGCCACCGCGAAATGCACCGGGATTGGCGTTGCAGACGCGCCAATCGTCACCGGAACGCCGTGGTTTTGCATCAACAGCGTGATCTGCTGGATCAGGTAATTGCGAAACAAATCGGGCCGCGTCACGGTGGTGGAATAGACCCCCGGCCCCACCACATGCCCAAAGCTAAGCCGCGAATCCGTTTTGGCATAGCTGGTGGTGGTCAGCCGGATTTCGGGGTAAAACGCCCGAACCCGCGATGCGGGTCTGTGGCCTTGCACGGCACTGGTGAAGTGGTGTGATAGAAATTCGGTGCCTTGATCATACAGCACTTGCAGGCGGTCAACGGCAGCTTCGGCATCGGTGAAATTTTCACGCGCCAAAGGGGTTGGCGAAAGGATTGTCGGATGATGGTCTAAACTTGTCATAGTGGCTTTCTATCAAAGATCGCCCACAATGCACCAATGCACGGGGCAGGATCAAGCCCTGCCCGAATAGATGCGTTTTCTGACATCGCCGTGACAGCAAAGCGCCTTGCGCAGCACGGCTTGGCGGGGGAATAGTGCGGCGATGACGTATACCTTGCTTTCCCTTGGCCATGGTTATTCGGCATCTGCGCTGGCGCGGGTGCTGATCCCGCAGGGCTGGCAGATCATCGGCACAACGCGTGATGCGCAAGGCGTGGCGCGATTGCGTGCCCAGGGGGTGGAAGCCGTGCTGTGGCCCGGCGAAAGCCTGACCCCGGCCTTGGCGCGTGCGACGCATATTTTATCATCCATCGCACCGGGGCCAATGGGCGACCCCGTTCTGGCCCATCACACGGCAGAGATAGCCGCATCACGCGCAAAATGGGTAGGTTATCTGTCTACCACAGGTGTCTACGGCGATCATGCGGGCGGCTGGGTGGATGAGAATACCGCCCTGACCCCTGGCACAGACCGGGGCCGCCAGCGTGTGGTGGCGGAAGGCGAATGGCAATCGCTTGGCCTTGCGCTGCACATCTTTCGGCTGGCAGGCATTTACGGGCCGGGTCGCGGCCCCTTTGAAAAAGTGCGTGACGGCACCGCGCGCCGCATCATCAAGCCGGGCCAGGTGTTTAGCCGCGTGCATGTGGATGACATCGCGCAGGTGCTTGCAGCGTCCATCGCACAGCCCAACCCCGGCGCCATCTACAATGTCTGCGACGATGATCCCGCCCCGCCGCAAGACGTGATCGGCCATGCCGCCACGTTACTGGGAATGCCGATGCCCCCGGCCATCGCCCATGGCGATGCGGTCATGACCCCGATGGCCGCAAGCTTTTACGCCGAAAGCAAGCGCGTGCGGAATGACCGGATCAAATCTGAATTGGGTGTGCGGTTGATTTACCCAGATTACCGCGCGGGCCTTGCCGCCTTACTGGCCGCTGGCAGCGATTGATCTGGCGCCCAAGACGCCACCAGCGCGCCACGCAGGCGCCCCGAAAATCATCACGCCTGCGTGATTGTTTTTTCCTACCCCTCTTGCAGCGCCACCTCGTGCATCTTAGATCAATTTTTGTGGACCGGGCCCCTCTGGCGACACTTTTGTCGTGTTGTCGGACCGCATCGAGCGTGCTCGGTGCCAGCCGGAACCATTCTGTCAGGCCAGTTCCAAGCGCACTCCTCAACACTTAGAGGCCGCTTATGGATACCCTGCTTTATATCCTGTTCCTTGGAACCCAGCTTTGGCTGTGGTTCAGCTTTATTGGCATTGTCGTGGCCCTTTTGGCCTTTGACCTTGGAATCCTGCACAAAACCGACCAAAAAATTGGCGTGGCCGAAAGCCTTTAACTTTCGGCGTTTTACATCAGCCTTGGCGTCACTTCTGGTGGCTTTATCTGGTGGCAGTTTGGCAGTCAGACCGCTGCCGAATACATGACGGCTTTCGTCGTGGAAAAAACCTTGGCGCTGGACAACGTCTTTGTCATCGCGCTGATTTTCAGCTACTTCGCCATCCCGCGCCAATACCAGCACCGGGTGCTGTTCTGGGGCATTCTGGGCGTGATCGTGTTGCGGGGCCTGACGATCGGGCTGGGCGCAACCTTGGTGGCTGAATACAGCTGGGTTCTGTTCATATTCGCCGCGGTTCTGATCTTTACCGGCATCAAGATGCTGGTGACGGATGATAAGGAAATGGATTTAAGCGCCAACCCGGTGCTGAAATTCATGCGCAAACGCTTTCGCGTGACCGAAACCTTGCATGGTAACAACTTCTTCGTGAACCAAGCCGAAGCGAAAACCGGCACGATACAGCGCTATATGACGCCGCTGTTTCTGGCTCTGATCCTGATCGAAATTGCCGATCTGGTATTCGCGGTGGATTCGGTGCCGGCCGTGTTCGCCATCACCTCAGACCCCAACATCGTCTACACATCAAACATCTTCGCCATCCTTGGCCTGCGCGCAGTTTACTTTGCCTTGGCCGCCGTGCTGCACCGGTTCCACTATCTGAAATACGCCCTGGCGATTTTGTTGGTGTTCATCGGGTCCAAGGTGTTTGTGGCCGAGGCGTTGGGTTGGGTTGGGTTGGGAAAAATTCCCGGCAAGCTGGTCGCTTGGTATCACCTTTGCGATCCTTACGATGGGTGTCGTCTATTCGCTTTGGAAATCAAAGGATCAGGCTATGCCAAAGCTTGCAAGCAAGTAAGAAAAACGCCCGGGCGATGAACCCGGGCGTTATTTTAAAGTGGTATCAGGTTTGGCGACGTTGATCAGACCGGTTTTTTCTTGCCTTTAACACCTGACCAGAGCCGTTTGTTGGTCAGATACAAAAGCACCGACAGCAAACCAAGAAACATCACCGCTACAAAACCGGTTTCCTTGCGCGCCATCAGCTTGGGTTCGGCCGTCCACATCAGGAACGCCGACACATCTTCTGCCATGTTCGGCACGGTTGCAAGCGTGCTGTCCGCGTAGGTCACCACATCATCCGACAGCGGTGGCGGCATCGCGATCCACGATCCGGGTATGGTTGACAGGCCGTGCTCATCCTTGCATTCGGCCGGAATACCACCGTTCGGGAAGGATTTGTTGTAATAGCCTGCGGTATCTGCCGGCGCGCAGGCAGGCGGATCTTCATACCCAGTCAAAATAGAATAGATGTATTCCGGCCCGCCCGTGCCCTTGAGCAACTGGTTGATACCACTGCCGTAAGGCCCGTGAAAACCCGCACGACCTTTTGCCATCAGGCTAAGATCGGGGGCAGCGGCCGATTTGTTCGTCGGAAAATTGTCAGACGGCAAAAGTGTACGAAACTCGCCCTTGTCGATATCGTAAAGCTGGCGGTTGTTGTCTTCGTCAAGGATCGGGAACGCGGTTGCATAGGCGCGGACCTGATCTTCGGGCAATTGCGGCCCGCCGGTATCGGACAGTGTGCGAATCGGCACATAGCGCAGACCATGGCAGGACGCGCACACTTCGGTGTACAGCTGCAACCCGCGCTGCAGCTGGTTCTGGTCAAACTTGCCGAACGGCCCTTCATGCGCAAAGGCCACGTCTTCGACATGCGGTTCCACCCCTTCGGCGCGGGCGAGGCCTGCAGACAACGCCAGCACCGACACAGCGGTCAAAGCGATTTTCCGGATCTTCATGGTCATGTCTTTCTCATTCTGCCGGTGACACAGCGGCGTAATGCGCTTTGAAATCGTCTTCAATCGTCGCAGGTTGCTTAAGCGGCTTTTCGATAACCCCAAGCAGTGGCAGGATGATCAGGAAATAGCCAAACCAATACGCCGACGCGATCAACGAAATCGTGGCATAGGGTTCTTCGGCAGGCATCGCACCCACCCACATCAGCACCATGAAGTCGATGCACAGCAGCGCAAACCACCATTTGAACATCGGGCGGTAACGGCCCGAGCGGACCGAGGATGTATCAAGCCAAGGCGCCAAACCCATCACTGCAATTGCGCCAAACATCGCCAACACCCCAAAGAACTTGGCGTCGATGATGCCGAAGCTTACAAACTCGGTAAGCTGCACAATCCAGACATTTGCCGTGAATGCGCGCAAAATGGCATAGAATGGCAGGAAATACCATTCGGGCACGATGTGCTTTGGCGTCGAAAGCGCGTTGGCTTCCAGATAATTGTCGGGGTGGCCAAGATAGTTGGGCATGAACCCGACAATCGCGAAGAAAACCGTGATGATCACCGCCAAAGCAAAGAGATCCTTGATCACGAAATAAGGCCAGAACGGCAACGTATCACGGTCCGCTTCTTCTTTCGATCCGCGGCGCACTTCAACACCGGTCGGGTTGTTGTTGCCGGTGGTGTGAAAGGCCCAAATGTGCACGATCACAAGGCCCGCGATTACGAAGGGCAGCAGATAGTGCAAGCTGAAAAAGCGGTTGAGGGTGGCGTTGTCAACTGCAGGGCCACCCAGCAGCCATTCCTGAATGGTTGGCCCAATGCCGGGAATCGCGCCAAACAGGCCTGTGATCACCGTGGCACCCCAGAACGACATCTGGCCCCAAGGCAGCACATAGCCCATGAACGCCGTCGCCATCATCGCCAGATAGATCAACATGCCGATGATCCACGTCACTTCACGCGGGGCCTTGTACGACCCGTAAAACAAGCCGCGGAAAATATGCAAATACACCGCGATAAAGAACAAGGATGCGCCGTTCGCGTGCAAATAACGCATCATATAGCCGCCATTCACATCGCGCATGATGTGTTCGACGGATGCAAAGGCGCGGTCGACATGCGGCGTGTAATGCATGGCCAGCACAATGCCTGTCACGATTTGCAGCGCCAGACAGAAGGTCAGAACGATGCCCCAGATCCACATCCAGTTCAGGTTCTTTGGCGTTGGCGCCATCACCGTATCATAAAGCAGCCCGACAATCGGCAAACGGCTGTAAAGCCATTTTGCGCCGCCCGTCCTGGGCTCGTAGTTGTCATGCGGAATTCCGGTCATGAAATCTGTCCTTACCCAAGTTTGATGGTTGTTTCGTTATCGAACTTTGCGATTGGCACAGGCAAATTGCGCGGGGCCGGGCCTTTGCGAATGCGGCCTGCTGTATCATAATGTGATCCGTGGCAGGGGCAAAACCAGCCGCCAAAATCGCCAGCGCCGTCACCGATCGGCACACAGCCCAGATGGGTGCACACCCCCATCATCACCAGCCATTCGCCAGCTTCATCCAGCGTGCGGTTTTGATCCGATGCATCAGCCTCGGCCTGAATATTTGCATTTTCGGCTTTCAAATCGACCAGATCGGTCAAGACGACGGCACGGCCGGCGGATATTTCTTCTGCGTTGCGTCGGCGGATGAACACCGGTTTGCCCTGCCATTTGATCGTGATTTGCGTGCCAACTTCCACGGCGCTGACATCGACAAATATTGATGACAGCGCCTGCACATCTGCCGATGGGTTCATCTGGTTGACCAAGGGCCAAACCGCAGCACCAGTGGCAACTGCCCCGGCCCCGGCTGTGGCATAATACAAGAAATCTCGACGCGTGCCTGCGTGATCGTCTGCGTGGGACACAACACTTCTCCCTTTGCGGCCCCAAATCATCGGGGCCATGTATGGATGGGGCCACAGTCGCCTGCCGCCCTACACCCTGCTGTCTAGCCAAGCGGTGCCGCTTCGTCCAGCGGACAAAGAGGCACAGGTATTCTTGGTCAGCCATCACGTGGTGCCTTAGCAACAATTGCCCTGCAACCTGATGTCCTTCGACGAAAACCCGCGCCTTTGTCTGGCGCTTGCCTTGTTGATCTGCAATCTTAAGTTCTAATAAAACGTGTGCAGCTAGAATTAGACAGGAATTTCGCGATGATGGTCCGGGCAGCAAGCGCGATGAAACAAGGGCTGGCGGCGGCGGCGGCGGTTTTTATGCTGTCGCTTGGCAGCGTGACTGTTGCGCAGGCCGAAGTGCAGCTGTCGTTCTACACTGGCACGCAGTCAGCGCCGCACAGCATCATCGACGATTCGGTTCTGGGCGAGGGGCGGGTCAAATGGTTGGGCAAATCGTTTGAGGCACCGATCTATGCCGGTGTCCGCGCGACGTGGTGGAAATCAGACATTTGGGGATTTGGTATCGAAGTGAACCACGCCAAGGTTTATTCCGAAAACAAGGCGGCGCTTGGGTATGACGTGCTGGAATTCACCGATGGCATCAATTTGATTACAGCCAACGTCTTTCGTCGTTTTCCCAATGCCGGACGTTTCACACCTTATATTGGCGGTGGTCTGGGCATTTCAGTGCCGCATGTGGAAATTCAGCGCGTCGGCGAATCGAAGACATTTGAATATCAACTCACCGGACCAGCAGCGATTTTGGTGTTTGGCACCAGCTATGAGATCAACGATAAATGGTCGCTTTTTGCTGAATACAAAGGCAGCTATTCGATGAACAAAGCCAGGGTCGATGCCGGTGGCACACTAAGCACCAACATCGTGACCAATGCGTTGAATATCGGGTTCAGCTACAGCTTTTAGACGACCAAGCTAAGCAGGCGGCATAGTCGCCTGCATCGCGGGACGTTTGGCAAAGCCATCATACCACGCTGCCAAATCAGGCCGACCTTGCCGCCAGCCGCGCGGCCCATGCCGGAAATCAAGATAGCTCAAAGCACAAGCGACTGATATTTGCCCCATGTCCAGCGTGTCGTTCAGGTGTTGCATCCAACGGCTTTCCAAAGCATCAAGCGCGCGGTCGATCTTGCCCCACTGCCCTTCTACCCACGGCGCATAGTGTTTGTCTTCGGGCCGCACCCGCACCTCATACACCATCAAAATGGCCGCATCGGTGATGCCATCGCCGGTCGCTTCCACCGTCAGGGTATCCCACAAACGCGGCGCTGCCGGATACAGGGCCATCCCGGACAGGCCATCAAGATAGCGGCAAATCACCCGACTGTCATACAATGCCGGGCCATCGTCGCGTTCCAGCGCCGGAATTTTGCCAAGCGGATTTTGTGCCAAAGGCATCGACCCGGTATCCACGGGCGTGCCCGTTGCGGACAACAGGGCAACCTGATCCAACAGTCCAGTTTCGTGCAGCAAAACCACACATTTGCGGGCATAGGGCGAGGTGGGGGAATAAAACAGGCGCATGATCTACTTTCGTTGGCTGCGGCAAAACTAGGCGCAACAGGCCGCCAAGTCTACCTGGGGCAGATCTTACCAGACATGAAAAAACCGCCCCAAGGTTGCCCCAAGGCGGCCTGTCCAACCATCACTGACCCAAATCTTGGGCCAGGTCAGTTCAGCCCTGACGGGCTTTAAAACGCTTTTGTGTCTTGTTGATCACATAGACACGGCCTTTGCGGCGCACGACCTGACAATCGCGGTGACGCGACTTCAGCGAGCGGAGCGAGTTCTTGACCTTCATCGGCCTTCTCCTGTTCGCGGCGTAGCCTAGCGGTGCCTTGCGCCTTGAAACTGTTATGCCCTAATGCGGGCGGTGAATTTTGCCGCTTGCGCGACGATGAATGCAGCAAAGCTGCGGATTTACGCAGCAGATGCTGCAAATGGTGGGCGGTACTGGGATCGAACCAGTGGCCACTACGATGTCAACGTAGTGCTCTACCGCTGAGCTAACCGCCCACATACCTATGAATTCCGCCCAGCCCAAATAAAACGGACGCGGGCGGAACCGCGTCGGATCAGAGGTCTATAAAAGGTTGCGCCAATCTGTTCAAGGGGGTTTGGCTGTTCAAGAAGGTTTGGCTGTTCAAGGGGTTTTGGCAAATGCAAAAACTGGTCTATATGGTTGCAGCAAGGGAGGCAGCATGTCCGCCGATAGTTATCATCTGACCCATCCTGCCGCGCGCAACACGTCGGTGATATTTTCGTCACCGCATTCCGGGCGCAGCTATTCTGCTGCATTTCTTGCGCAAACCCTGCTTGACAGTCAATCAATCCGGTCATCCGAGGATGCGTTTGTTGATCTGCTGATTGATACCGCCCCCGGTTGCGGCGCGCCGCTGATCGCTGCAACTGCGCCCCGCGCTTTTATCGACCTTAACCGCGCCGTCGATGAACTTGACCCGGCCGTGATCGACGGCATCGCACGCTGCATGCACAACCCGCGCGTAAGCTCCGGTCTTGGGGTGATTCCCCGTGTGGTGGCCAACGGTCGCGCCATCTACTCTGGCAAAATCACCCTGACCGAGGCGCAGGCCCGGATCGCCCGCTATTGGCATCCCTACCACGCGGCCCTGCTTGGCTTGATTGCGCAAAGCCATGCCAGCTTTGGCGAGGCGATTTTGATAGATTGCCATTCCATGCCGCATGAAGCGATCGAGGCGCATGCAAAGCCCGGATACCCCCGGCCTGACGTTGTGCTGGGCGACCGTTTCGGTGCCGCCGCAGGCCGCGATGTGATGGACAGGGTCGAGGCGGCCTTTGTAGCTGCGGGCCTGCGTGTTGTTCGAAACGCGCCCTTTGCGGGGGCCCACATAACGCAGGCTTACGGGCGGCCTTTGCAAAGCCAACATGTTGTGCAGATAGAAATTGACCGCGCGTTGTATCTTGACGAGGCGCGGGTGGAACCCACCCAGGATTTCGCACAGTTTCGCAAACTTATGGCAGGTGTGGTGGCTGAAGTTGCCGCTATTGGCCGGACCGACCAGATCAGGCTTGCCGCAGAATAACCCGTGCTTAGCGCAAGGCGCGACCTTTGATAATGGCATCCGTGCCGAACTTGGCGCGTATTTTGTCTGTTGCCAGTTCGGCGGCACTTCGTCTTGGGGCGTCCGGGTCCAGCAAATCCGCGGTCAGATCCGCCTCTGTTGCCGGGGCCAGGTCGGATATTCCGACCCCGATCAGCCGAAACGGGCCGGGATCATTCAGTGCGTCCATCAGCTTTCGCGCCTCGCGGTAGATGCGGTCCGTGGTTTGGGTAGGCCCATCAAGGCTATGGCGGCGGCTGATCAGTGTGAAATCGGCGCGCTTCAGTTTCAGGGTGACAGTCCGCCCCGCCAGATCTTTGGCCTTTGCACGGTCGGCCACCTGTTCGGCCAGCCGCCAGATATGGCCATCCAGAATGTCGGGATCGCGGGTGTCTTCGTCAAAGGTGGTTTCCTTCGACACGGATTTCAGCCGTTCATCCCGGTTCACCCGCCGCGTATCCAAGCCGCGCGCAAGGTGCCACAAACGATCCCCCATATGGCCAAAACGGGCGGTCAGATCGGCGCGGTCCCAACGCAGAAGGTCGGTGATGGTGCGAATGCCCGCCTTTTCCAACGCGGTTTGCGTGGCCGTACCGACGCCCCAGATGATGCGGACGGGTTTGGGCTGCAAAAAGCTTTCCGTCTCCGCCCGCCCGATGATTGAAAACCCGCGCGGTTTATCAAGATCCGACGCGATCTTGGCGAGAAATTTGTTGTGTGACAGCCCGACCGACCCGGTCAGACCAAGTTGCGTTTCCATGTCGCGCACAAGTCGGGCTAATAGAACAGCCGGGGGTTGGCCGTGCAGGCGCGCCGTTCCAGTGAGATCAAGGAAGGCCTCATCCAGGCTTAGCGGCTCGATGGCCGGGGTCAGCGCTTCCATCATCGCCCAGATCGCGCGGCTGGCCTCGGTGTAGGCGGCAAACCGCGGTTTAACGACCACGGCGTTGGGGCATAATTTCAGCGCCTGAAACATCGGCATGGCGGACCGGACGCCCGAGATGCGGGCGATGTAGCAGCAGGTGGAAACGACGCCCCTTGCACCGCCGCCGACGATCAGGGGAACGTCGCGCAAGCTTGGATTATCGCGTTTCTCGACGCTTGCATAAAAGGCGTCGCAATCCATGTGGGCGATGGAAAGCTGGGTCAGTTCGGCGTGGGAAATCAGGCGCGGTCCCCGGCAGGTGGCACACCGTTGGGGGGAGGCGTCGAATAGGGTCAGGCAATCGCGGCAGAGACTGGGCATCGCGGGAGGGTAGCAGGTTTCCGTATCCTGGTGCAGGGGTTATCGCACAAGAAAACCGGGGGACACAGCATTAACAAGAGGCAGGGTTGGGCATTTTATGAAGGCAATCCAACAGTTTGGCACGGGGCATGAAATACGCTGACTGCGCACCTTGCGAAGCCACCATTTTGCGACGACACGATAAAATGCGTTTTGCGCAGTCTATAAAATAATCCTGACTTGACCTGATGCACAGTCTGCCGGGGATGAATTTGATCCGGATAAACTGACAAAACGACCGCAAAAAATATCTGCAATGGTTTTGGTCAGCACAAGCCCGAAGCACCCGTGTGCATCTTTGCTGCGACGATTATCTGCAAAGCGAAATGATGCCATGTCTAAGCCTTTTCCATAGTGTTCATCCCCATCGGGATGTGGGTCTGAAGCAAATGAAACGCGACTTCGCCGTTGCGGCGCGTGTCAGGTCAGCTACTGATCATTCATGCGCGCCACGGTGCAGTTTGCTTTCGATCTGCCCAGATTGCGGTGATCAAATCGCGCACCTCGATTTCGTTTGGCAGAGCCAGTTTCTAAATCAGCTTTGGCTGTTGGGCCGCACGCGTGCCGCAGTCTTGTCGGCAAAGGCGGCAAGGCGGGCGCGGGCTTCGGGCTGAGTGTTCACGACGCCTGCAATGACCGCCTCCGCATAGGCCGCATCCATCGCCGACATGTTTTGCAGATGACTGACCGCCGAACAAATGGCAAAATTCGACAGCGGCAGGTTTAGCGCCGCCTTGCGGGCAAGATCCATTGCCGCATCAAGGCTTGCGCCGTCGGTGATGTATTGCGCAAGGCCCAGATCGACGGCCTCTTGCCCCTGATAGACCCGACCCGTCAGCATCATGTCGATCATCCGCGACTTGCCCACCAAATCGGTGACCCTTATCGTTGCACCGCCGCCGGTGAACAGGCCGCGCTGGCCCTCGGGCAGGGCGAAGTAGGTCGTGTGGTCCATCACGCGGATATGGGCGGCGCTGGCCAGTTCCAGCCCGCCGCCGACAACCGCGCCTTTCAACGCAGCAATGATCGGCACGCCGCCATATTCCATCTTGTTGAAAGCTTCATGCCAGCGCAGGCAAATATGCATGAAATCCGCCGGGCTTCGGTCGGCTTGGTGGTGTTCAATCAGGTCCAGTCCGGCGCAGAAATGGTCGCCCGACCCGGCCAGCACAATAGCCCGGACACCCGCGCGCGGGGCGGCGGAAAAGAACTCGACCAGTTCTTCAATCGTGTGAAAATCCAGCGCGTTGCGTTTGGATGGACGGTTCAACGTCACAACCCAGACGCCGTCGTCATGGGCCATAATGTCCAGATTCTTGAAGCGGGCGGTGTCGATGTGGATGGCCATGATGTGGTCCTGTTCAGAAGGGATCGGGGGAATAGGGCAGCGTCCAGCGGGCTTGCAGCACTTTGGGCGATGCGTTCGGTTTGCAGCGCTGTCGCGGTATAAATGCGATGCGCCTAAAGCTGCACAATAGCAATTTTCGCGCAGGGAAATATCCTGACCTGTGCGCGCGCCAGAACCGCTTGGGCCACCTTTTCCAAAGCGGCGGGCAAACGTGGCGCGGCGGCGGGCAAGACCCTTTATCTGCGGCCCAAGATGCCACGCCGGGGCACGGGGATTGTCGCATAACACCTGCCGAACGATGGGGGGCGCGCATGATGGTTCAGCGACGCAGCGCACCGCCTTCGCCGCAACCAGTATCGCACCCAACGGGGGCACGGCAAAGGGCAGTGCAATAAGCCGGGCCATGTCCAGCAACAGGACCAACACCTTGTCACCCAGGCCGCCAGCCAGAACCGCCAGTCCAAGCCGCCAAATGACGCGGCCACTGCCCCACACCGCGCCCCGGTCTTGGCCCGGTTACCGCCTGTGCCGCCATCGGTCACAGCGGGGCGCGGGATACAGACCGTCCTCGCCCGCTTTCGTAGGGAACCCGGCGACAGCGCTGCTGGGTTGGCGGCGTCGGACGTCGGGGCGTCAAAGTGCGCTTTCATGGCGCGCGTCTACAGGAAGGTCAGGTCAACCAGCCTGCCCGCAACCACCCCCTGATCGCGCAATACATGCACCACCTCGCCGGCAGGCACCGAGGCGTCGATCAAAGCATAACCGATGTTTGCCTGCATCCGCGGTGACCAGACGCAGTTGGTCATCATGCCGATGCGCTGACCGTCTTGCGTGATATTTTCACGCCGAAAGCCCAAGGGCGCGGGCGCCTCACCCTCCAGCCCCAGACCCAGTTGGTGACGGCGGATCCCTTCGGCACTGATCCGTTGCAACGCCGCAATGCCCACCACATCATCGCCCACATCAAGATCAACATATTTGCCCAGACGCACTTCGAACGGGTTGGTCATGTCATCCGTATCGCCGCCGACAGACACACGTTCGCTTTCGTTCCGCTGCGCTGTGGCTGGCGATCCGGGGCCTATCCCCCATCACATGGGCTGGCACATCCTCGGCCTTGGGGCCTTGCAGCGCCATAGGCGACATGTTCGCTCTTGCCGTGCCGATAGATGAAGCATTCTATCTGGTCGCGCCAGCAGGCAGCGGCAACCATCCAGATGCCGCAGTGTTTGTTGACTGGCTTTTATCCGTCGCGGCCGGAATGGGGAAAGCTGGCGATCAATGCGCGTGACACAGGGCGATGACCCGTCAACTTCGGCCCCGAACCAAAAGCGGTGCGCCGATTGCCCTTCAGGGAGTTATTTCCATGGCAGCCCTTCAACGATCCGACTTTGTCCCGGCCGTTTTTCGGTGGCTGGACCAAGCTTTTTCGAATCGCCGACGGCAGAACTGGTCTGGCGCCGAAACTGGCAAACCCGCTGAAGGGTCACGATGGCCATTTTTACCTACATCACCGGCTTTTGTAACCCGCAGCAAAACCGCGCCAGGTCGAAATCTTTTCGCCAATCAACCATTTCGGCAATCGTCAAAAATCCTGCACAACTGCACTTGCGAGACAATTACTTCTGCAAAAGCTCGTTCTGGATTCGTAGCCTGAAGACATCCGGCATGATCCAATTTGGTTCATTGCCAATGATCATCTGCAAAAACCCTGCCGAGAAACTTGCGTCCTGAACGCTGTTTTCCTTGAAAGACCACCAGTGCCGCAGATCATCGATCGCGGGGTCTATTTCGGTCACGGTGTGATACTCCTGCGCCATTGCAGCCGAATGAACCGACAAGCAGAATGTCGTGCAACAATATCCTTCTGGCCAGAAGGCGGCAGCAGAATCAGGCGCGGCAAGCCGTGGCGGCCCATCAGACTTGATCGGCAGATCGGCCATCAGTTCCCGCAGCATCAGCGCGGCGGCAAATTCAAAAAAATCCCGCCGCTCGGCCTTATCGGTGGGCTTTTGCGTTTCAATTGCATTCAGCCAGCGCATGAAGGCTGCGGCAAGCTTGACCTCATCCACTTCAAAGCTGATTCCCATCTCCTGCCCGGTCGCCGCGACAAAGCGCAGAAAAGCCACCTTGAACCAGCGCATGCGCCGCACTGCGATGCGCAATGGCTCGTTCGTTGGCGGCAGCGCGTCGAGGTGTAGCCTGATTTCAGACATGTGGCACATATTTCGCATAAAGCGCCGCAATTTGCGCACTGTCGCGCTTCTCGAAAGCTTGCGCAACCTCGGCAGCCAACGCCACCGCCATGTCGGTTGCTGCGGTCAGAACTGTTTCATTATCCGCGTCCGTCCGGTCGGATTGCAACCACAATATCACTGCAAAAAGGCTGACAGGTTCAAGCGCTGCACCCGCAACCCTTGCCGCCTGTTCGGCGGTAGTGCCCCGAATGACGCGCGCCTCTAGCAACCGCAGTGACAGGTTCGCCGCCTGCATCACCGCTGACACCTCTGGCAATTGCGCGCCCATATTGGCGAAAACCCGCCGTGCCGCAGCTTCGCTGACAAAAACAGTCTCTGCCCCCAACCGTCGCAATACCGCAGACATTGCAACGTAGAAGGCTGCAGAAAATTCTGCCCCCGAGTCCGGCCGATCAATCAAATCCTGCAACGGAACCGACTGCGACATCTGCCCGCCCAGCATGGTCTTGACGACACCCGACGCAAGCCCATCCAGTGATCGTACAAGTCCCTCAACCTCGCGCAGCACTGCTCCGGCAAGGTGAGATGCGGGTTTCGGCAGCGTTTCCACATTCAGCGTGTCGACAATTGTTTCGCCACCGCGTCGCAACAAAAACCGCAGCCCGCGCAGCGCCTCGCGCAGGGGCATGGTATCTTCGGGAATGAACTTGTGGCGCGACAATTCCGGTTCTCCGATCGTACCGCAAGGTTAGCTCAAGCCGGTGCAGATACCAAGCGGTCCTTTGCCCCGCGCAATGGTGTAGACTGGATGAACGACAGCGTTGTCGCCAAATCCCTGACCCCGGCCCGACTGCCCAACCCGGTGGCATACTGCGCCGATGACGCTTGAGCGATCTGCACGGCCTCGGGCATCTAGACATGCTTGATCAACCCGGTTGCAAAGCCACCGTTAAAAGCAGTCTCCGCAACCGCAGGTGCATTTCACATCGACCGCAAACGCCGGCACCCGAAATTCCGTGCCATCCCGGTGGCGGTAGAACGCCCCGTCCGCCCCCAGTGCCAAGATCGCGCAGCCCGCGCCGCGGTCGATCAGAAACTACGCCAAATCACGGTTATCCGTCAGCCCTGACAGGGCCTGCGCCTCTTCCTGGGACGGTAGAAAGCAGTTGGTACAGGGCAGCAGGCGTGCAACCTTTGGCAGATCGTCGCTGGTCGATACAAAGACACCCAGTGTTGCAATCACTTCCCGGCGCTTGGCCCCGGCCATGATCTCTTTGCTGCGGCCCGAATCCATCCGGTTCATCAGACCCACGCCGCCCACATGCAGGATGCGGGCATCCATCAGATCATCAATCCGGCTGTCCGCACTATAAAACCCATCCGCCGCGCCGCGTTTGTGCAGAGCGGCGCGGCGCGCGCGCCATCGGGGCGTGTCGTCACGATCGACGACGACGTGGTGAACCCGTCGCACCGCACCATCATGGTGGTGTCGACGCCAAAGCTGGCCAGCTTTAGCACCCGGTCGCCCATATCGTCGTGGCCGCACCCGATACGGCCAGCGTGACCTCTTCGACAAAATAGGTGCCCGCTTCGGGGATCTGCTTTACCGGGCGGCACAAGGCGACAAAAGTAATGAATCCCATCGAAGTGCAATCAAAGGTCCGGCTCATTTTTCGCCCCGGATGCGCTCTCCGGTCTGGTCAAAGAAATACAGATGCGCGGGATCAAAAGAGATGCTGATAGGCAGGTCGATGTCGGAACGGTAGTCGCGCGCGGCCTTGACCTCGATTTTTCGGTTCCCCGTCAACACTGTCAGATAGGTCACATCGCCGGTAGGCTCCACGCCGTAAACCGTGCCTTGCACATGTGTGCCGCCGACATGGCAATCCTCCGGTCGCACACCCAGGGTCACCGGGCCGCGCACCCAAGGCGGACAGATCACCGCTATGCCCGGCGCGGCAAAGTGGCCGTCGCTGGCCTGCCCCTCAATCAGGTTCATCGACGGGCTGCCGATAAAGCCCGCGACAAAGGTGTTGGCCGGATCGGAATAGATCTGATCAGGGGTTCCAACCTGCTGGATCGCGCCCTTGTTCATGATCACGATGCGGTCGGCCAGGGTCATCGCCTCGATCTGGTCGTGGGTGACGTAGACGGTCGTCACACGCAGTTCCCGCTGCATATGCTTGATCTGCACCCGCATCGACTGACGCAGTTTGGCGTCAAGGTTCGAAAGCGGCTCGTCCATCAAAAACACCTGCGGCTGGCGCACAACGGCCCGCGCCAGGGCTGCACGCTGGCGTTGCCCGCCCGACAGCGCACCGGGT
>JAYSPY010000116.1:0-50485 GCA_043721855.1 Pseudorhodobacter sp. | reverse complement strand
TGCTGCGGTTGGAACATCTGCGGTCTGTGGTCGGTTTCCGGGGCTACGCGCAGCGCGACCCATTGGCGGAATACAAAAACGAAGGTTTTGCGCTGTTTGAATCGATGCTGAATTCGCTGCGCCAAGATGTGACACAAAAGCTTGCGCAATTGCGGCCGCTGACCAAAGAAGAACAAGACGCGATGATGGCGCAGTTTTTGGCGCAACAACAGCGTCAGGCAGAGGTCGTGGCGCCGGTTACCGAGGCACAGGTCGTTGCCCCAGCGCCAACCGCTGCCACCCATGCGGGATTTGTTGAAACAGACCCAGCCACATGGGGTGACCCCGCGCGCAACGATTCTTGCCCCTGTGGTTCGGGTAACAAGTTCAAACATTGCCATGGTCAGCTGGTCTGATTGTGGCAATACTTTGGCTTACTCGCCTTAAGGGTGACATGAAGTTGTCCTTACAACCCTGAGTTGCCACATTCTGAACATGTTATTGCCACGTCCTTGCCTGAATTGGCCGATAGCCAAGACCAGTGTGATCTTGGGGAAGATTTCGATGGAACTGAAGCGCCGGCTGTCACTGGTGGTGGCAATTTTGTCTGTGGCCGTTGGGTCCGGGCATCTTGTACAAAATGTATTGGTCAAGCCTGCCAAGGCGGATGTGGCTGCAGCAACGCAGAAACCCACGGCCATCATGCTGGTGGCGTCCGGGCCTGAAATGCCTGCCCGCTTGTCGGATAAAAGCACGATTTCACCTTCTCACGTATCTTTTGCGGCGGGGCCGACAGATCAAGGCAAAAATCAGTTCAACGCAGCAACAGAGTCTGTCCTGAGGGCAGAGTTTCGAACAACCGCAGCCGACGACCAAAATGCAGCAACGCATTGCCCGCTCAATCTTGATCTGCGCGTTGAACCCTTGGCGATAATCGGGGTTTCGCTGTTGGCACCGTGCCACGTCAATCAGCGGGCGGTGCTCCGCCATGGTGGCCTTGCTGTCACTGTTAAAACTTCTGGCACCGGCAGTTTGACCACGTCTTTGCCCGCTTTCAGCACCGACGCGCTGGTGTCGATTCGGTTTTCTGATGGCGCAACCGCTGAAAATACGGTGGCGGTTCCCGAAGCCGCAACGCTGCGCCGGTTTGGTGTGCAGTGGATGGGTGATGATGCCTTTCAGTTGAACGCATTTGAAAATGGTGCCGACTACGGTGAAATCGGGCAAGTTTCCGCCGCCGATCCACATCGTCCTCTGGCGGGGCAGCCGCAAATCAGCGGTTTCCTGTCAGTGCTGGGTGATGACGGCGTTGATCGACCTATGTTGGCCGAAGTTTACACTTATCCTGCGGCGGCAAGCGCCGTCGTGAAGATCGTGATCGAGGCGGCTATCACAAAAGGCACCTGCGCACGCGATATTCTTGGCGAAACCCTGGCGCATGCCGGTGGTGAAGTCACGATTACCGACCTGACCCTGACGATGCCTGATTGCGGTGCCATCGGCGACATTCTTGTCTTGAGGAATCTTGATCCGGACCTGAAGCTCGCTTCTGCAAACTAAGGTCATTCAGGCAAAAAATAGGGCGATACCGGGCGTGCGCCGCATTTTTTGCTGCATTTCTGAACACACATCCCGCTGATGCTCAGGATGCGGCGCTAACCGCGCTGAAGGGCGGCTATAAAAAGTGGATTTCTGCTGCGCGCCTTGGCAAACCCGCGGCCAAGGGCAATTTTCCATATTGATACGCCCAGTCTTGCGGCAGCGATTGCGCGCGATCCTTGGGCGCTGGCCACGACCGGGCGCGCGATGCGGGGGGCAGCAAAAGCGCTGTTGTTGGCAGACAGTTGCGGATGTCCTTTGATGCCGTCTGCGCTGGCGGTAAAGGCTGAAGACTATCCACTGTTGATGCCGCTTTTTTTGCTGACGTCGCGTCGTCGTTTACCGCAGTTTGCGCGGCAATTCCTTGATTTTCTGGCGACGCCACGGGCACACAGCACCATCAAAGACACGGGGTTTGTTGATCGCAGCCCAGAACGTCAGCCGATGACGGCGGAAGGCCTTCGGCATGTTGCGCAAGGTCTGGGCGCAGACCTGATCCCCAAGGTCGCGGCCTGCGGTGAAACTATGCCGATAGCCTGCGACATTACTGCACCGGGACGGCATGTGAACCGACGGGTAGAGCTATGGATAAAGCCCCCCGTTACAAATAGCCCTGCGCCCTGAAGCTAAGTTCGCGGTCGCGACCGATGATCAAATGGTCGTGCAGGGTCAGACCCAATATCCCCGCGGCTTCCTTGATCTGGTGGGTCACGGTAATATCCGCCTCAGATGGCGTGGGGTCACCCGACGGGTGGTTGTGCACCAATATCAAGGCGGATGCGTTCAACTCCAGCGCACGTTTCACCACTTCGCGCGGGTAGACCGGCACATGGTCCACCGTGCCACGCGCCTGCGCCTCATCTGCGATCAACACATTCTTGCGGTCCAGAAACAGGATGCGAAATTGTTCTGCGTCCAGATGCGCCATTGTGGTGTGGCAGTAATCAAGAAGCGCGTCCCAGGATGACAGCACGGCTCGGTTCATGACCCGCGCGCGCATCAGGCGTTGTGATGCGGCTTCGACCAATTTCAGCTCCAACACCACGGCGTCGCCCACGCCCTTCACGGCCATAAGTCGGGGGATCGCTGCGGTTACAACACGGTTGAAATCACCGAATGTGTCCATCAACAGCCGGGCCAGCGGTTTCACATCCAGCCTGGGAATGGCGCGGAACAACACCAGTTCCAGCAGTTCATAGTCGGGCATGGCACTGGCCCCGCCTTCCAGAAACCGCGCACGCAGGCGCTTGCGATGGTCTGTAATGTAGGATGGCAAGCGATCCGGCAGCGCGGCACTTACAGCTTCATCGCTGTCGCCAGCAGCGAACAAAGGAAACAAGCTTTCGGAAAAGGCGCGCGTGTTGGTCATTCACCAAGTGTCCCCCGTCTTGATGAAGGAAAGGTTAACCACTTTCATTTCGGCAAAAATATCCCCGCCGGAGGCTGCAGCTGTGCCATCCGCGCGGGCATAACCGGCACTTCAGGCGCCAGCGCCGCGCATAGGGGCTCGATGCCCCTGTGCGTGGCTCACTCTTTCGGGTCAGCCCTTCATGCCGTCCCAAAATCCTTTGACCTTGCCAAAGAATGTTGATCCTTCAGGATTGTTGTCTTCTGACAACTTCTCAAACTCACGCAGCAATTCCCGCTGTTTGGTGGTCAGGTTGACCGGGGTTTCCACCGCAAGTTCGATCAACATATCGCCCGCACCGCCGCCTCGCAGGGCGGGCATGCCTTTGGCGCGCAGGCGCATTTGTTTGCCGGTCTGGCTGCCAGCAGGCACTTTCACACGGGCGCTGCCACCGTCGATCGTGGGCACTTCAACCTCGCCTCCAAGCGCTGCGGTGGCGATGGATACCGGGATACGGCAGAACAAATGAACGCCGTCGCGTTGGAAAATCGCGTGTTCCTTAACCTCGATGAAAATATACAAATCGCCCGTCGGGCCGCCGCGCAGTCCGGCCTCGCCTTCACCAGACAATCGAATGCGTGTGCCGGTTTCCACGCCTGCAGGTATGTTGACGGATAGCGCACGTTCTTTTTCGATCCGTCCGGCACCGTGACACACCTTGCAGGGGTTCTTGATGGTCTGGCCCGCGCCGTTGCAGGTGGGGCAGGTGCGCTCTACCGTGAAAAAGCCCTGCTGCGCACGGACTTTGCCCATGCCTGAACAGGTGGTGCAGGTAACGGGTTCGGCGCCGCCTTCTGACCCTGAGCCTTTGCAGGTGTCGCAGCCCACGGATGCCGGCACATTGATGGTTTTTTGCACACCCTTGTGGGCTTCTTCCAAGGATACCCGCAGGTTATAGCGCAGGTCTGATCCGCGTTGGGCCCGGGATCGCTGCTGGCCACCCCGACCGCCCATGAAATCGCCAAACAGGTCTTCGAAGACGTCGGAAAACGCCGATCCGAAATCGCCCTGCTGCCCGAACCCGCCACCGCGCTGGCCGCCACCGCCTTCGAACGCGGCATGGCCGTAACGATCGTAGGCGGCCTTTTTATCGGCATCCTTCATAACGTCATAAGCTTCGTTCAATTCCTTGAACTGCGCCTCGGCGTTGGGATTGCTTGCGTTGCGGTCTGGGTGCAGCTCTTTTGCCTTGGTACGATAGGCTTTTTTAAGCTCTTCCGCAGAAGACCCTTTAGCTGCACCCAGAACATCGTAAAAATCGCGCTTTGCCATGGCGAACCCTTTTGGGGGAAACGGAAGTAGGGCGGTCTGGTTTCAGACCGCCCCGATTTTCGTGTTCCTTGCGGTTTATTTCCGCTTGTTGTTACCAAGATCCTCAAAATCGGCATCGACGATATCATCGTCAACATCGCGCGGGCCATCGGGATCGCGGCCTTCAGTCTCGGCCTGACTGTTCTTGTAGATTGCCTCGCCCAGTTTCATGGCCGCTTCGGTCAGGTTCTGAATGGCAGATTTGATCTTGCCAACCTCTTCGCCTTTCAGGGCATCTTCCAGTGGCACCATGGCAAATTCTATGGCTTCCACGGTGGATGGATCCACCTTGTCGCCATGTTCTTCCAAGGACCGTTTGGTTGAATGCAAAAGGCCTTCGCCCTGGTTGCGGGTTTCCACCAATTCGCGGCGCTCTTTGTCAGCCTCGGCGTTGTCTTCGGCGTCTTTGACCATCTTTTCGATATCCGCGTCAGACAAACCGCCTGAGGCCTGGATGGTGATCGCCTGTTCCTTGCCGGTGCCTTTGTCTTTGGCCTTCACCGACACGATCCCGTTGGCATCAATATCGAAGGTCACTTCGATTTGCGGCATGCCGCGTGGTGCTGGTGGAATGTGTTCAAGGTTGAACTGGCCAAGGATCTTGTTATCCGCTGCCATTTCACGTTCGCCCTGAAAGCAGCGGATGGTCACCGCATTCTGGTTGTCTTCGGCGGTGGAGAAAATCTGCGACTTTTTCGTCGGAATGGTCGTGTTGCGGTCGATCAGGCGGGTGAACACGCCGCCAAGGGTTTCAATCCCCAAGGACAGCGGTGTTACGTCCAGCAGAACCACGTCCTTGACGTCACCCTGCAGAACGCCTGCCTGAATTGCGGCGCCAAGGGCCACCACTTCATCAGGGTTCACACCCTTGTGGGGTTCTTTGCCAAAGAATTTGGTCACTTCTTCTACAACGCGGGGCATCCGTGTCATGCCGCCGACAAGCACCACTTCGTCGATGTCGGATGTGGACAGGCCCGCATCTTTCAGCGCCGCCTGGCATGGCTTGATCGAGGCTTTGATCAGGTCAGATACCAGACTTTCCAGCTTGGCACGGGTCATTTTGACCACAAGGTGCAACGGCTGCCCGGTGCTGGAATTCATCGAGATGAACGGCTGGTTGATCTCGGTCTGGGCTGCCGATGACAGTTCGATCTTGGCCTTTTCCGCGGCTTCTTTCAGGCGTTGCAATGCCATCTTGTCCAGCGTCAGATCAACGCCATGTTCTTTTTTGAACTCATCCGCCAGATAGTTGACGATGCGCATATCGAAATCTTCGCCACCAAGGAAGGTGTCGCCATTGGTGGATTTCACTTCGAACAGGCCGTCGTCAATTTCCAGAATGGTGATATCGAAGGTGCCGCCGCCAAGGTCATACACTGCAATCGTGCGGGCTTCTTTCTTGTCCAAACCGTAGGCCAATGCGGCGGCGGTTGGTTCGTTGATGATACGCAGCACTTCCAGACCGGCGATTTTACCGGCGTCTTTGGTGGCTTGGCGTTGGGCATCGTTGAAATAGGCGGGCACGGTGATAACCGCTTGGGTGACGGTTTCACCCAAGTATGCCTCAGCGGTTTCTTTCATCTTTTGCAGGATGAACGCAGAGATCTGGCTTGGCGAATACTTTTCACCGCGCGCTTCAACCCAGGCATCGCCATTGCCGCCGTTGACCAGCGTGTAGGGCAGGTTTTTCTTGTCTTTCGCAATATGCGCATCATCCATGCGACGCCCGATCAGGCGTTTTACGGCAAAGACGGTGTTGGTGGGGTTGGTGACGGCCTGCCGTTTGGCCGGTTGGCCGACAAGGCGTTCGTTTTCCGTGAAACCCACGATAGACGGCGTCGTGCGCGCACCTTCGGCGTTTTCAATGACGCGGGGTTGCGAGCCGTCCATGATGGCTACGCAAGAGTTGGTGGTCCCGAGGTCGATCCCGATGACTTTGGCCATGATGTATACCTTTTCCTAGCGGCGATATTTTGGGGGTCAGATCCTAGCGCGGCCTCTGATCCCCGATCCCAGTGAAATCAACCCGGGGGCTGCCCCGAATTTGTTCTTCGGGGTATATAAGGAGGGGGGGCTTGGCCTGCAAGCGGCGTGCAGCATTGAAATGGCCACCAAATTGCGGAAAATTGCCACAGGTGCCCGTGGAGGCGATGTGATGTCATGTATTCCAGCTGGAGGAGGCGTATTTCCGCGTCACAAATTCCAGCATCAGCCCGATCAAAATGCACACAGCCAGCACCTTTATCGGATAAAGGTAGTTTGTGTAGCGCGGGGCATAGTTCAGAAAAATGAAACCACGCCCCTGATCAATGGTGTGAAACAGCGGGTTCCAATCAAACAGCGCCAGCATTTTGGGCTTTAGCGTGTTGGCGACAAACATCTTGCCAGACGCGATCATGTTGGCGCGTTGAAACAAGGTGGAAAACAGCCCAACCAAACCCGGTGCCCAAGGTTTGGCCGATAGCAGGATCATGCCGATGCCGACCCCGGTTGCCCAAGACAAAATGAACATGCCAAATGTCTGAAACGGCTCATCTATCGAGACGGGTGCGAAAGCAGCGTCATAGAAGAACAAAATGATCAGCGCAGCCAGTATTTGCAAGTAAAGCACACCTAAAGCTGCGGCCACGATGGAAATAATCGGGTTCATCGGCGCATGTTTCATCATGGCGGAGGTCGGACCATCGGCGCTGGAAACTGCACCAATGGCTTTGACATGAGTCATGAACATGAAAATGCCCGACATGATATAAACAAGCAGATCGCCACGAATGGCGGCCACGCCCCGGCCCATGAGTTGGAAAACGAACAAAAAGATCAGCACCATCAAGATCGACTGGATCAAGTGCATGACCAAGCCCATGATGGCCGAACCGCCATGGCCTTTGCGGATATTGCGGACGGTGGCATGATAAATAAGTTCAAGCAGCCGGAAGGTGCGGGCGCCGAATGATTGACTTTGTTCGATGCGAAACATGTGCTGGTTGCCCTGTCTGGCCTGCTCTGCCGTCGTATGCCCGAGAAATCTTGATGTTCTCTTGATCAGCGATGATAAGGCGGACAGCATCGCAATACAACATGGCTAAATTGGGCCATATCAGGAGGATTTTATGGATTTTGATCAGCTTGTTCCAGTGATCCGGCGTTTGGCGCTGGAAGCGGGCGACGTGATCATGGCGGTTTATAATGGCCCGGATTTTGAAGTAAAATCCAAATCTGACGCAAGCCCGGTGACCGTGGCAGATGAGGCGGCGGATGCGCTTATCTCTGCGGGTCTGCGGGCGGCGTTCCCGGATGTGGTTCTGATTACGGAAGAACAGGCGGATAGTCACGCACTGAAGGCCAGCACGTTCTTGATTGTGGACCCGCTGGATGGCACGAAAGAATTCGTGCAGCGGCGTGGCGATTTTACAGTGAATATCGCCTATGTCGAAAACGGCGTGCCAGTGCGCGGCGTGGTGTATGCGCCGGCGCAGGGACGTTTGTTTTACACGGCTGCTGACGGTCAATCGGTGGAAGAGCTTGGCGTGATGGCCAAGGATGCTGTGGGCGAATTGCGCCCGATGGCCGTGTCTGTGCCTGATAATGCAGCGCTGATGGTGGTGGCGTCCAAATCGCACCGCGATGCGGCGACGGATAACTACATCGGCAAATATGCGGTCAAGGATATGAAATCGGCGGGATCAAGCCTGAAATTCTGTCTGGTGGCGGCGGGCGAGGCCGATCTTTATCCGCGCCTTGGTCGCACGATGGAATGGGATACGGCTGCAGGCGATGCCGTTTTGCGCGGGGCTGGCGGCCACCTGGTGCGGTTTGATGATCATACGCCATTGGCGTATGGCAAAGATGGCTGGGATAACCCGTTCTTCATCGCCTATGCGCCCGGCGTGGCCTTGAAGGTATGAGCGTCTTGATAGTCATTCCCGCGCGGTTTGCCAGCACGCGCTATCCCGGAAAGCCGTTGGTCATGCTGCGCGGGCCGGATGGCGAAAAAACCCTGATCCGCAGGTCATGGGATGCGGCATGTGCGGTGCGGGGTGTTGCCCGCGTGGTTGTGGCGACGGATGACATGCGCATTGCCGATCACGCGGCGGGGTTTGGGGCCGAGGTGGTGATGACCTCGCCCGATTGCCAGAATGGCACAGAACGCTGCGCCGAGGTGGCGGCGCACCTGCCCGGGTTTGAGGTTGTGGTAAACCTGCAAGGCGACGCGCCCCTGACACCTGCATGGTTTGTAGAAGACCTGATCGCAGGCCTGCGCTGCGATACAGGCGCTGATATTGCGACGCCTGTGCTGCGCTGCGATGGGCGGGCATTGAACGGGTTTCTGGCCGACAGGCGTGCAGGCCGCGTCGGTGGCACGACGGCGGTTTTTGGCGCGGGGGGCTTTGGAACAATCGGGCGCGGGCTTTATTTCTCAAAGGAAGTGATACCGTTTACCGGGCGGGTTTATGGCGACGATGATGCAACGCCGGTGTTTCACCATGTTGGGGTTTATGCCTACCGCCCGGCGGCACTTGCTGCCTATCCATCATGGCCCGTCGGCCCGTTAGAGGTATTAGAGGGGCTGGAGCAGATGCGGTTTTTGGAAAACGGTCGTGCGGTTGCTTGCGTGGAAGTGCAGGCGCGGGGGCGGCAGTTCTGGGAATTGAACAACCCCGAAGACGTACCAAGGATCGAGGCGATGCTGCACGCGATGCGAGACGCATGAACGCCGCAACCGTCAGCCTGATTATCGTCAGCAGGCATCGCGCGGCATCGTTGCTGCGCACGATAAAAGCGGTGCAGTTGCAAGACCATGCGCAGCTGGAATTGATCGTGGTCGCGGACCCGGATGCCGCGAAAATGGTGCAGGGGCTTGGGTTGCCGATCAAGGTGGTGGTGTTTGATCAGCCCAACATTGCTGCGGCACGCAATGCCGGGATTTCGGTGGCGGCGGGCGATCTGGTGGCGTTTCTGGATGATGATGCGGTGCCAGAGCCGACATGGATTTCACGGCTGACAGAAGCGTTTGGGACTGCATCCGTGCGCATGGCCACGGGGTTTGTGCGGGGCCGCAACGGTATCTCCGACCAATGGCGCGCTTGCGATGTGGACCAATTCGGCTGGGATCACGCCCTACGCGTTGATCGCCACGCGGTAACTTTGCTGGCGGGCACGCGGCAGCGCACGGTCAAGGCGCAGGGCACCAACTGCGCCTTTCGCCGCGGCGATTTAATTGCCCTTGGTGGGTTTGACGACGGGTTTCGGTTCTATCTGGACGACGCCGATATCAGCTTGCGATTGGCTGATTTGGGCGGGCTGACCGCCGTTGTGCCGGGTGCTGTCGTGCAGCACGGCTTTGCTGCCAGCACGCGGCGCAGGGCAGACCGGGTGCCGCTGGGCCTGAACGATATCGGTGCCAGTTGCGCCTGTTTTCTGCGCCGCCATGCACCGGATGCCGATATGGAAGTCCAACGATTGACCCATCTTGCCGCGCAACGCGCCCGGCTTTTGCGGCATATGGTGCGGGGCGGGTTGGAGCCCGGGGACATTGCGCCATTGCTGGCGGGTTTTAACAAGGGGTGGGTGCAAGGGGCCGCCCTCGTGCCCAGTGCCCGGTCACCGCTGGTGGCCAGCCGAGCCGAGTTTCAGCCGCTTCGGACGATGCCCCGCAAAGGGGTGGTGATTGCCGGACGTATTTGGCAGCGCAGGGAACTTTTGCGCCGCGCCAGAGTTGACGCTGCACTTGGGAAGATTGTGACGGTGCTCTGTCTTTCACCTACGACATGGTATCATCGGCACAGCTTCGAATTGGATGGATTTTGGTTGCAGCAAGGCGGCACCTTCGGAATATCTGTGCGCGGCGCAGGCATTTTGCGGCGTTCAGGATTTGGCCGGCGTGTCGCCGAGGAAGCCGCTAGAATTGCAGCCTGCAGGCCTATAAGATGAAATTGTTAACTGATTTGAACGTGATGAGTGTGGGGTTAAAGTGAAGACCGACGAATTTGTTGGCATTTGGCTTCAGTCTGCCGCAAACCAGCCAGATTGTCGTTGTATGGTAAACAGTCTGCGATGCAACCAAACTAAGTGAGTGCGACATGAAAGTCAAAAAAATAACCAAGGCTGTGTTTCCTGTGGCGGGACAAGGCACGCGGTTTTTGCCGGCCACAAAGTCGATCCCGAAAGAGATCATGACCTTGGTTGACCGACCGCTGATCCAATACGCGATTGACGAGGCGCGGGCGGCGGGCATCAAGGAATTTATCTTTGTCACCTCGCGCGGGAAATCGGCGCTTGAGGATTACTTTGACCACTCACCAGAGTTGGAAAGCACGCTGAAGCGGCAGGGTAAGACCGAGCTTTTGGAAATTCTGCGCGATACCAATATGGATAGTGGTGCCATTGCCTATGTGCGCCAGAACCGCCCTATGGGGTTGGGACATGCGGTTTGGTGCGCGCGTCGCTTGATTGGCAATGAGCCGTTTGCGGTGCTGTTGCCGGACGATGTGATTGCCGCCGACAAGCCGTGCTTGCAGCAGATGATCGAGGCCTATTCGCAAACTGGCGGTAATATGGTGGCCGCGATGGAAGTGCCGCCGGAAAAAGCATCCTCTTACGGTGTGCTGGATATTGGCGAAGACATGGGGTCGATCGTGCAAGTCAAAGGCATGGTTGAAAAACCCAAGCTTGACGAAGCGCCATCAAACCTTGCCGTGATCGGGCGCTACATTCTGACGCCAGAAGTGCTGACCAACCTGAACCGGATGAAACAGGGTGCTGGCGGGGAGATTCAGTTGACTGACGCTATTGCGGAAGAGATCAAAAACAATCAAAATGTTTATGGTTTTCGGTTCCGTGGCCAGCGCTATGATTGCGGATCAAAGGCGGGCTTCTTGCAGGCGACAGTGGCATTCGGGTTGGAGCGCCCGGATTTGCGCGACGAATTTTCGGCCTACCTGCACGATATGATGGCCCAGCAGAAAGCAGCGCAATAGGTGATTTCGGCTTCGGCGTGGCTGCTTGACCTGACACGACTTGTGTCGAGAGTGGGGCGCGGGCCGTTGACGGGCATCGACCGGGTTGAGCTTGCATATCTGCGGTATTTTGTGGCGCGACCGGAGCCGATGTTTGGCTTGGTGCGCACGGCACTGGGCTTTGTCTTACTGGACAGGGCGGGTGCCAGCGGGATGCTTGACCGTGTTTTGGGGACAGAGCCACTTGGTCCCCCCGATCTGTTGGGTCTGCTGACCCAAAGGCACCTGCCGCAAGCGTTGCGTGCTGAGGCGGATGCCCGCAGGCTGGCCATAGCGCGCTGTGTGCCGGTGCGGTTGGCTGCGACGCTGCGCCGGATGATGCCGCGCGGTTTGGTATATGTGAATGTCGGCCATGCCAATCTTTCAGCACGCGCGATGCTGGCGGTAAAATCTGTGGCGGACGCCCAGATTGTGGTGCTGGTTCATGATACCATTCCGCTGGATCACCCGCAGTATTGCCGCCCCGGCATGACCCCGGCTTTTGCGAAAAAGCTGGCGGTGGTTGAACGGTATGCCGATTTTGTGGTGCACACCGCGCAGTGCACACGGCGGCAAACCGAGGCGCATCTTGCGCGCATCCCGCAGGGCATTGTGGCACCGCTGGGGGTGGAAATTGCCATGCCAGACGCCGCGTCGCCCTGCCCGGACAATCATCCGTATTTTGTGGTGCTGGGCACGATAGAGCCGCGCAAGAATATTGGGTTGCTGGTCAAGGTTTGGCAAGAATTGCAACACAGGCCTGGCCCGGTGCCGCATCTTTACGTGATTGGCAATCGTGGCTGGGCCGGGCCTGAATTGTTTGACGATCTGACGGCATTGGTTGCGGTCGGACACGCGACTTTGGCGCATTCCCATAGCGATGGCGCAGTGGCGGCATTGCTGCACGGCGCGGCGGCACTGTTGTTTCCCAGCCTTGCCGAAGGATACGGCTTGCCACCCCTTGAAGCGGCGGCGCTGGGCGTGCCTGTGATTGCAGGAAAACTTCCTGTTGTGGTTGAGATGTTGGATGACTACCCGGTTTACCTTGACACATCGGATGTCTATGCTTGGGTTAACGCGATAACCCAGCAGATGAAGCACCAAATGCCGCAACAAGATGCAGACAGGCAGATCAGGGTTCCGCCAAACTGGCCAGATCATTTTGGCCGGATTTTTGGGGTGACGGGCGTTGACGCAACGCATCTCGCATCCGCCAATGGCACGGTCCGCTTGTGAGCATATTTTCCAAATATCGCCTGCGGCTTGAACGTAAGCGCCTGCGCATCCGGGCGTTTCGCAAGCGGCGGGAATTGAAACCAGTGGTCAGCAGGGTTTCACTGATTTCACCGAGTGATATCTTGTTGTTTTCGACGCTGCGCAATGAACGGGTGCGACTGCCTTATTTGCTGCGTTATTACCGTGATCTGGGGGTGGATCACTTTTTATTTGTCGACAATGACAGCGATGATGGCACCGGCGAATATCTGTCGCGGCAGCCAGATGTGTCTGTTTGGAGCACCAGCCACAGCTACAAGCGATCTCGGTTCGGGGTGGATTGGCTGATGTGGTTGCAGGGCAGATATGGGCACGGCCACTGGACATTAAGCGTCGATGCGGATGAATTTTTTGTGTATCCGTTTTGCGATACAAGGCCATTGCGGGCTTTGACGGATTGGCTTGATGCGTCGTCCATCAAGGCTTTTTCAGCGATGTTGCTGGATATGTATCCCAAAGGGCCGCTCGACGCGCAGCCTTATTCCGAGGCGCAAGATCCGTTTGAAATCGCGGCTTATTTCGATTCCGGAAACTACCTGATTTCGCGCAATGAGCTTTATGGCAATCTGTGGATTCAAGGCGGTCCTCGGGCGCGGACGTTTTTTGCCGACAAGCCCGAACGCGCGCCGGCGCTGAATAAAATTCCGTTGGTGAAATGGGATCGCGACTATGCCTATGTGCGATCTACCCATATGTTACTACCGCGCGGGTTGAATCAGGTTTATGATGATTGGGGGGGTGAAAAAGCGTCGGGTTGTTTGTTGCACGCCAAGTTTCTGGATACCTTTACCGCCAAGGCGCAAGAAGAAATGCAGCGGCGTCAACATTATGCCGACAGCCATGAATACAAGTCTTACCGTGCCGGGATGAATGCGCATCCCGATCTGTGGTGCAAGTGGAGCGAGAAATACATCAATTGGCGACAGCTTGAAATTTTGGGGCTGATGTCAAAGGGCAACTGGGCTTGAAGGATGGTCAGATGAGCGTTGGTTTCATCATGATGTGCCACACTGCTTTGGACCGGGCTGCACAGGTGGCGCGGCACTGGGCTTTGCATGATTGCCCGGTGGTCATTCATGTGGATAAAGCCGTTAAACGCCGGGCCTATGACAAGTTGGTCAGTAATCTGGCTGATCTGGAAAATGTGCAGTTTTCGCCGCGATTTTCGTGTGAATGGGGCACATGGGGGCTGGTTGCGGCCACACAAAGTGCGGCCGGGCAGATGTTGCACCATTTTCCAGCGGTCAGGCATGTGTTTCTGGCATCGGGATCTTGCCTGCCATTGCGCCCGATTGCCGAGATGGTTTCGTATCTGGCTGAGCGACCGCAAACAGATTTCATCGAATCCGTGACCACCGAAGATGTGGGTTGGACGATTGGCGGCCTTGATATTGAACGCTTTACCCTGCGGTTTCCGTTTTCGTGGCGCAAGCAGCGGCGCTTGTTTGACGGCTATGTGCGGCTGCAACGCCGCATCGGATTGCGTCGGCGCATCCCCTTGGGCGTGACACCGCATTTGGGCAGCCAATGGTGGTGCCTGACCCGAAAAACGCTTTCCGCCATTTTGACCAGCCCGGACCGCGAGGCGCATGATCGGTATTTTCGTCGGGTGTGGATACCGGACGAATCGTATTTTCAAACCTTGGTCCGGCTGTTTTCGACCCGTGTGGAAAGCCGGTCATTGACGCTGTCGAAATTTGATTTTCAGGGCAAACCACATATTTTTTACGACGATCATTTGCAGCTTTTGCGCAGGTCTGATTGCTTTGTAGCCCGCAAGATCTGGCCGCATGCGGGCAAGCTGTACCGCACGTTTTTATCCGATGATGCGGCTGGCCAGCATATCGCTGAACCCAATCCAGGCAAGATTGACCGACTGTTCGCCAAGGCGGTTGAACGGCGCACCAAGGGGCGGGCCGGGCTTTACATGCAAAGCCGGTTTCCCAAACCATCGTGGGAAAATGGCAAGACCGCTGCGAATTACTCTGTATTTCAGGGTTTCAATGAATTGTTTGAAGACTTTCATGAATGGTTGACCAAGGTGACTGGTGCGCAGGTTCATGGCCATTTGTTTGCGCCAGACCGCGCTGAATTTGCCGGCGGGCAATCGGTTTACAGTGGCGGGTTATCTGATAGCGCTGCGCTGCGCGACTATGATGCGAAAAGCTTTCTGACCAGCCTGATCTGGAATACACGCGGTGAGAGGCAGTGTTTTCAGTTCGGCCCGCGTGATTTGCAAACCATAAATCCGTTCATCGCCAGCGACCCGAATGCGCAGATATCGGTGATTTCCGGGGCTTGGGCGGTACCCCTGTTTTTTTCCAGCCAGGATGCAGCTGACATGCGTAAGGAAGCGGCGCTGTTGCAACGGATCGAGGCGGAGCATCTGAAACTGTTGAGTGCTGCACCGGTAAAGGCCCGCGTGCGCATTTGGACCATGGCGGAATTTGTTGATAACCCGATGGAGCCTTTGCAGACAATTGTGGATGAGATCAGCCCGCGCGCCATGCGCCGTCTGGCCGAAGCGCCGCGGATGGCCGATCTGACAGGTTTCGGCCAGTTTTTGCAGAGCTTGCGCAATCAAGGCATGCAACCCACACTGATGGGCGACTTTCCTGTCAGTGATGCCGAACGCCCGATGGCTGCGCGCCGGGCGCGGCCCTATTTGGTGAAATAACGTATGGCAAAGGCGCGGTTTGATAGTTTTGTTGTGTTGGCAGGCATGCGGACCGGGTCGAATTTCCTGGAAGCGAACTTGAATGCGATGGCGGGGGTGACCTGCTATGGCGAGGTGTTTAACCCGGCTTTTATTGGCAAAAAAGATCAGCTTGAACTGCTGGGCGTATCAATGGCCGCGCGCGAGGCTGACCCTTTGGCGTTGCTGCGCAAGTTGCGCGATGTGACGGCGGATCTGTCGGGCTTTCGGCTATTTCATGATCATGACCCGCGTATTTTGGCGGCGGTTTTGGCGGATACGAAATGCGCCAAGATTATCCTGAGGCGCAACCCGTTGGAAAGCTATGTATCCTTGCGCATTGCGCGGGAAACCGGGCAGTGGAAGCTTGGTGATGGCAAGGCGCTGAAAATCGCGAAAGTGCGATTCGAGCCACACGGGTTTGACGCACATCTGGATCAGGGGCGGGAATTTCTGGGGCTGATTACCGGCGCTTTGCAGCGGTCTGGTCAAGCGGCGTTCCAGATGGATTATGCCGATTTGTCTGATGTGACCGTGCTGAACGGATTGGCGCAGTATCTGGGTGTGGCGGCCGAATTGGCGGCCCCGGATGCGGCGTTAAAGAAGCAAAATCCGGCCAGTTTGCTGGACAAGGTCACAAACCCTGCCGAGATGGAGGCGGCTTTGACGCGGCTTGATGTGTTTGCCTTGGGCGATAGCGCATCATATGAGCCACGCCGCAGCCCCGGTATTCCGGGATTCATGGCGGCAGATGGGGCCGGGCTTTTGTATATGCCGATGCGCGGCGGGCCAGAGGATGTGGTTGCCGGTTGGTTGGCAAACTGCGGTCCGGTTTCGCGCGATTTCAACCAAAAATCCTTGCGCCAGTGGAAGCGTGGCCACCAGGGCCACCGCAGTTTTACCGTTCTGCGCCATCCGGTGGCACGGGCCTATACGGCATTTGCGGGTCGGGTGATTTTGGGTGAAATGGCTGAACTGCGCGGGGTGCTTGCCCGAAATTACAAGGTCGATCTGCCGCAATCGGGTGAAGATTTCACCGATACCGACGCACATCGCGCCGCGTTCCTGGGATTTTTGCGGTTTATAAAGTTGAACCTTGGCGGGCAAACCGGGTTCCGGGTCGATGCGCATTGGGCATCACAAACCGCGGTGCTGCAGGGGTTTGCGCAGTTTCAGGGACCGGACCATGTGCTGCGCGAAGATCGGCTGGCTGAGGGGCTGAGGTATCTGGCAGCAGAGGTCGGGATTAATAGCCCCGCTGTAAAAGCCACCGATATGCCTGCGCTGGCGGCAATTTATAACGCCGAACTAGAGGCCGCAGCACGCGATGCCTATCCGCGCGATTATATGGGGTTTGGCTTTGCGGATTGGGCCGTTCAGGCGGCCTGAATGGCGCGGGCTTCGGTCAGAATGGCGTGCAGCTTGCCGGTATCGGTATTCGCCCGCAGTTTGGCGCAGATACCGGGATCGCGCATGGTGCGTGACACAAGAGCCAAGGCTTTCAGATGGTCAACGCCGGAATCTTTCGGCGCGAACAGGGCAAAGATTAAATCCACCGGCTGCCTGTCAACCGAATCGTAATCCAGTGGCCGTTCAAGCCGCAGGAATATGGCCCTGATATGGGTCAGATCTTGCAGCCGGGCATGGGGCAAAGCGATGCCGTGTCCCACGCCCGTTGCACCAAGGCTTTCGCGTTCTTGCAAGCCGTCAATGGCAGTGGCGGCATTCAGACCGTAGGCGTGCGATACAAGTTCGCCCAATTCCTGAAACAGGCGTTTTTTGCTTGCAAGCTGGGCCACAACCCGAACGGCGCCGGGCAACAATAGCTTCGATAATTCCATAGCCGTTCGGTGTTCCTGCGCCATCTTAGCGGGCGCTTTACTTGGCGTTGCGCGGGTCTATCCAACCGATATTCCCGTCGTCACGCCGATAGACAACATTCACGCCACCATGGCCTTCGTTGCGAAACACCAACATGCGGTGCCCCGTCAGTTCCAACTGCATCACGGCCTCGCCCACGGTGACAGACGGGATTTTGGTTTCCATTTCGGCGATGACAATGGGTTGCAGCGTATCGGGTTCCGTATCCTCGTGGTCATCACGATCATTCGATGCGGCGAGGATATAGCTGGAGCCGCCGTCAAATTCAACGGGGTGCACACGGTCTTTATGATGGTTGCGCAAGCGGCGCTTGTAGCGGCGCAGCTGCTTGTCCATTTTCTCGCGGCAGGATTCGAAGGCGGCGTAAATTTCCGTCGAATGGCCCTTGGCCTGGGCGTTCAGCCCGGTGGACAGATGCAGCGTGGTCTCGCAGGTGAATTCATGAGCTACGCGGGAAAAGAAAACGACCACCTCAGTTGGGCGTTGGGCGTATTTTTCAACGACCTCGCCCAATTCGGCCTTTACATGGGTTTGAAGGGCCTCGCCGATGTCGATTTGTTTGCCACTGATCTGGTAGCGCATAATGCCTCCTTCGTGCAGATGGCAACGCCGCTGATGCGGAATGCGCAGCGGCCTGCCATTCAGATATTTCCATTGGATTTAATGCGTGGGACAGGGGGCGGTGGCGCGGGCTTGCGCCAGCCGCTGGTGGTGTTTTGGTGCTGGTGATCGTTACACGCATCACGGGTATTTGGCGGCAAATCGGGGCCGCTTGTCAACAGCTTCATCATGCCAATTTTACAGCTACGCAGGTATCCCCGCTTTAGTTGATGCGGAAGTTCTGGCCCAGATAGACGCGGCGCACGGTTTCGTCGCGGACCACCTCGTCGGTGGTGCCGCTCATCAACACTTTGCCGTCGTGCAAGATATAGGCGCGGTCCACAATATCCAGCGTTTCGCGCACGTTATGATCGGTGATCAGCACGCCGATGCCACGCGATTTCAAATCATGCACGAGGTGGCGGATTTCACCCACCGCGATGGGATCAACGCCCGCGAAGGGCTCATCCAGCAGCAGATATTTCGGATCGGCTGCCAGGCAGCGCGCGATTTCAACGCGCCTTCGTTCACCGCCCGAAAGCGCCAATGCAGGGGCCTGGCGCAGATGGGTGATGGAAAATTCGGATAGCAGCTCTTCCAGCCGCTCGCGGCGTTTGTGGCGATCGGCTACTGCAATCTCCAGGACGGACAGGATGTTATCTTCAACCGACAGACCGCGAAAGATAGACACTTCTTGTGGCAGATACCCAATGCCAAGCCGGGCGCGGCGGTACATCGGCAGGGCTGTAACATCGCGGCCGTCGATGATCACTTGGCCGCCTTCGGGTGTGACCAGACCAGCGATGGAATAAAAACAGGTGGTCTTGCCAGACCCGTTGGGGCCAAGCAGGGCCACAACTTCACCCCGGTTCAAGTCTATTGATACGTCGCGGATTACCGGGCGTTTTTTGTAGCTTTTGCGCAGGTTGCGGATGTGCAGCCCGGCATCGCCCATGGTGACGGTCAGTTCAGGTGTGGTCATTTCTTCACACTCGGGTTGAAGACGGTTTGCACCCGCCCTTCCATCACGCCTGTGCCGTCTTTGAGGTTAAGCACCAGCTTTTGCCCGGAAATGGCATTGGCGCCTTGGGTAAGCAACACATCGCCCGTCATCACCACGTTCCCCGAATCGATGGTATAAAGTGCCTCTTTCGCCTCGGCGGCGTCGCTTGCGTTGGTAAGTGTCACGCCGCCCGTGGCATGCAGGGTTTTGATGCCGCCGCCATCGGGTAAATATTCGACCTGCACTTCGCCAGCGGTCAGCCGCATTTCGCCCTGCGCTACAACCACATTTCCGGTAAATTTGGCCGTCCCATCGGCATTGTTGATGGCCAGACTGTCGGCATCAAGTGTGACGGGCAGAGTGGTGTCTTGCTTGATCCCGCCAAAGGCAATGTTGGCCTGTTGCGCACTCAGCTGCACAGATGTCAGGCCCAAAGCAAGCACGGCTGTCAGCATTAAAATTGGTTTCAACATGCTTGGCCTCTAATTCAGTTCGTCACTTTTTCGGCGTGTATAGCAGTTTTACGTGGCCCTTGAACACCAGTAGATAGGATTTTGCCTGTTTCGGGTCTTGCGTCAGCGACATTTCACCGGCCTGCAACTGCCCCATTGGGGTTGTTGCGGTGATTGCATCGGGGCTGGTCAGGCTGGTTTGATCCAGCTTGGCCACCAGGGTTTGGGTCTTGATCGCATATCCGGTGGTTGTGGTCAGGCTAACGCCGCCGTCCAATGTCATCACGCCCGCTTCGGTATTCAGCACGCCTTTGGCCGCCAGCATATCAACGCGGGCACCATCGGGGGTTTCAAGCTTGCCCTCGATCCCCATGGCCGTGCCGATGCCAGTTGCGCTGTCTGGCCGGGCTTCGGTTGCGGCTATGAATAGCGCCGATCCGTCAGAGGTGACGCCTGCAAATGTTGGCATGGTTAACCGGGGTTCGCGGGCGCGCTCTTCGACATCAACATCGGCGTAGGGTATGGCATCGGTCGGGTCGATCTTGCGCGAAAACAGAAACAATGTGGCAAGAAGTCCAAGCGCCAGCAACGGCAAGGTAACCTTTGCCCAAGCCACCAGCTTTGAATGCAGATTTTCCGATGTGGCCATGCGGGCTATGCCACCCCTGCGCGCAGGCAATCGTGGATATGAATAATCCCCACGGGTGCGCGGCTTGCCTCGGGGTCAACGACAAACAGGCAGGTGATTTTCTTGTCGTTCATCACAGCTACCGCCTTTTCAGCCAAAGACCCCGGCCCGATGGTGCGCGGACCCACTGTCATCACTTGCCCGGCGGTCAGCGATAAAAGCCCGTCCATATGGCGGCGAAGATCGCCGTCGGTCACCACACCCAACAGATAGCCGTCATCATCCGTAACGCCAACAACGCCAAAGCCCTTGGCGGAAATGATCAGCAAGGCTTCGCTCATCGCAGTATCATGGCGCACCAATGGCATATCGGCATGCATCAGACTTTCGACGCGGGCAAGACGGGCCCCAAGTTTGCCGCCGGGGTGGAAGATGCGGAAATGTTCGGGCGTGAATTGGCGATGTTCCATCAAAGCCACGGCCAGCGCATCCCCCAATGCCAACGTCATGGTGGTGGATGTGGTCGGCACGATGCCTTGGTCACAAGCCTCAGGCGCGTCGGGCAGAAGGATTGCCACATCTGATTGGCGCAAAAGCGTAGACCCTTCGCGGCCCGCGATGCCGATCAGTGGGATGTCAAAACGGCGGCTGTGGGCCACGATATGATCAAGCTCCGGCGTCTCGCCAGAGTTCGACAGCACCAACAGGACATCCCCGCGCATCACCATGCCTAAATCGCCGTGGCTGGCCTCGGCTGGGTGCACGAATTGCGCAGGTGTGCCGGTAGAGGCGAAGGTAGCCGCGATTTTGCGCGCTATATGGCCCGATTTACCCATGCCAGACACGATAACGCGACCTTGGGCCGCCATTATAAGGGCGGCAGCGGCGGCAAAGCTGGGACCAATGCTGGCGGCCAGCATGGTCAGCGCGTCGGCCTCGCGCGTGATCACACGTCGGGCGATATCTTCGAACGGGTCAGTGGTGGAAGATGTCATTCGGCTCATCCCACCCCAGCAGATCCAGTTCTGCCCGTGTGGGCAGGAAATCAAAGCAGGCTTGCGCCAATGCCAAGCGATCTTCGCGGATCAGGCATTTTTCCAGCTCGGCCTTTAGCTTGTGCAGGTACAATACGTCGGATGCTGCATATTCTTTTTGCGCGTCAGACAGGGCTTCCGACCCCCAATCCGAGGTTTGCTGTTGCTTGGACACATCGACGCCGACCAGTTCTTGCAGCAGGTATTTCAGCCCGTGCCGATCGGTAAATGTGCGCACCAGCTTGGCGGCGATTTTGGTGCACCAGACCGGGGCGGTGGTCACACCAAACGCGGCCTTCAGCGCGGCTACGTCAAAGCGGCCAAAGTGGAACAGTTTGATGGTGGCAGGATCGGTCAGCAGCTTTTCCAGATTTGGGGCAGAGGTTTGCCCCCGCATGATCTGCACCAGATGCGCATTGCCATCCCCTGAAGACAGTTGCACCAAGCAAAGCCTGTCACGCTGCGGATTAAGGCCCATGGTTTCAGTATCAATCGCCACCACGCGGCCTAGCGTCAGGCCATCGGGCAGATCGTTGCGGTACAGATGAATGGCCACGGTGTGATCCTTGCAGGGGTTTCATTGGCAAGTAACCCTGTGCAAGGACAGGGTCAACGGCTGAGCCGCAAATGCAAAAGGCCGCCCGAAGGCGACCTTGCACAACTTGGTGCCCAGGAGAGGACTCGAACCTCCACGTCTTGTGAACACTGGTACCTGAAACCAGCGCGTCTACCAATTCCGCCACCAGGGCCCGATGTCGTGATCCGGTGGTAAATGCCCGAGGGTGCAGTGTCAACCGGGGGTCGGCAAAAATTGCCGCGCATTGCGGCTTGTTCCAGCGCGTCGTGATCGGTAATGAAGCTGGCAACAGATGGCCGAACCTGAAGGGGCGGATGGATGAACAAGCTGGTCACGATATACGGTGGTTCGGGCTTTGTTGGGCGCTATATCGCCCGGCGGATGGCAAAAGAAGGCTGGCGGGTGCGGGTGGCGACGCGGCGGCCCAATGAAGCGCTGTTTGTGAAATCCTACGGCGATGTTGGCCAAGTGGAGCCGGTGTTTTGCAACATACGCGATGATGCATCGGTGCGCGCCGTGATGCTGGGGGCCGTTGCGGTGGTCAACTGTGTGGGCACGTTTGACAAAGGCGGGCGCAACAGTTTTGAGGCAATCCAGAATCTGGGGGCCGGGCGGATCGCGCGGTTGGCGGCGGAATTGGGTGTAGGCCAGCTGGTGCACATTTCGGCCATCGGGGCGGATGCGGGCAGCGACAGTCTTTATGCGCAAAGCAAGGCAGCGGGCGAAGCGGCGGTTCTGGCAGCGTTTCCAACCGCAACAATCCTGCGGCCATCAGTGATTTTCGGGGCAGAGGACCAGTTTTTCAACCGCTTTGCCGGGATGGCGCGGCTTGGGCCTATTTTGCCAGTGGTGGGGGCCGCGACCCGGTTTCAGCCGGTTTATGTCGATGACGTGGCGCAAGCGGCGGTGGCGGGTGTGTTGGGCAAAGCATCGGGCGTGTACGAACTTGGCGGGCCGGATGCGGCGAGTTTCCGTGATCTGATGACCCGGATGCTGGGCGTCATTCAACGGCGCAGGTTGGTGTTGAACATTCCGTTCATCGGCGCGCGGATCATGGCATTTGGCTTTGACACTTTGCAGTTCCTAACCGGCGGACTGCTGAAAAATGGCATGATCACCGCCGATCAGGTGCGCAGTCTGCGGCGCGATAACGTGGTGACACCGGGCGCTAAAGGCTTGAACGATCTGGGTATTGTTCCCACAGATATGGCGGCAGTCTTGCCGGAATATCTGTGGCGATACCGACCTTCGGGGCAATACGCCGCGATCAAGGATTCGGCCAAAAACCTGCGCAAGCATTGAATCGGGGCGTGCTGTGACTGACACCACCATTGTGGCAGCCTTTTTGGGGCTGGTTGAAGGTCTGACCGAATTTATTCCGGTATCGTCCACCGGGCATCTGTTGTTGGTGGCGCATTTTTTGAAGTTTGAAAGTGCCGGGAAGACTTTTGAAGTGGTTATTCAGCTGGGTGCTGTTCTGGCGATTTTGACGGTTTATGCGTCAAAGCTGTGGACTGTATTTTCATCAGCACCTCGTGATCCGGCGGCGCGGCGGTTTATTTTGGCGGTGTTGGTGGCGTTTTTGCCAGCGGTGGTGATTGGTGTTTTGACGCATGATTTCATCAAGCGGGTGCTGTTCGAATCGCCCATGTTGATTTCGGTGATGCTGATCCTTGGCGGGGTTGTGCTGTTGTTTGTCGACCGTTTTGCGCCAAAACCGGTGATTGACGACGCTTTGAAAATGCCAATTGGCAAGGCTTTGGCGATTGGATTTGTGCAGTGTCTGGCACTGGTTCCAGGGGTTTCGCGGTCTGGCGCCACAATAGTTGGTGCGCGTTTTCTGGGTGCCAGCACGCGGGCAGCGGGGGAGTTTTCGTTCTTTTTATCGATGCCGACAATGGCCGGGGCGTTTGCCTACGACCTTTATAAAAACCGCGCTGTGCTGGATAGCAGCGCCATGACGGAAATCGTGATTGGCTTTGTGGTTGCGTTTATCGTGGCGGTATTGGTGGTGCGGTGGGTGCTTGCTTATGTGTCGGCACACGGGTTTGCGCTGTTTGGCTGGTGGCGAATCATCGTGGGCGGGGTGGCTTTGGTACTGCTTTCATTGGGCTTTTAGGCGTATAGGTAAGTATAAGTTACCTAAATCTGCGCATTTTGGGCAGTATATTTGATCTATCCGAAAGAAAACTGATAAATAGGTAAGTATTGCTGCCTTTTATTTGAATTAACCCTGCGTTAGAAAGTGCGTCCCGGAGTAGTGAAAGCGAGACGCAGTCATGGCCACGCAACGTATGCTTCAATTCGTCACTGTGGCGAAGGAAATGCCGGAAAAGCGTGCGCCTAATTTGCGCGCAACTGATTTCCATGAGATTTACCGGGAGTACGCGGCGACGAAGGCCGCCGAGCAGGCGGGGCGGTGCAGCCAATGCGGCGTGCCATTTTGTCAGACGCATTGCCCCTTGCACAACAATATCCCCGATTGGCTGCGGCTGACGGCGGAAGGGCGGCTGCAAGAGGCGTATGAGCTTTCACAGGCGACCAACACATTCCCCGAAATCTGCGGCCGCATTTGCCCGCAGGATCGGCTGTGCGAAGGCAATTGTGTGATTGAAAATTCGGGCCACGGCACGGTGACGATTGGGGCGGTTGAAAAGTATTTGACAGATCTTGCGTGGGAAAATGGTTGGGTAAAACCGATTGTGCCGTTTGCGGAACGCACGGAATCGGTGGCGATTATCGGTGCTGGCCCCGGTGGGTTGGCGGCCGCCGATGTGCTGCGCAGGCAGGGTGTGCAGGTGACGGTGTATGACCGTTACGACCGCGCAGGCGGGCTTTTGACTTATGGTATCCCCGGCTTCAAGCTGGAAAAAGACGTTGTCATGCAACGGATTGCGCAGTTGGAGGCGGGCGGTGTTACGTTTGTTTTGAACTGCCGGGTGGGGATCGATATCAGCTTTGACGCGATCCGTGCCAAGCATCAGGCCGTGCTGATTGCGACCGGCGTTTACAAGGCGCGCGATCTGGCGGCACCGGGATCGGGTGCCAAGGGCGTCGTTGCGGCGCTGGATTTTCTGACGGCGAGCAACCGGAAAAGTTTTGGCGATGCGGTGGCGGATTTTGACAGCGGCGCGCTAAACGCGGCTGGCAAGCGGGTTGTGGTGATCGGCGGCGGCGATACGGCGATGGACTGCGTGCGCACCGCTGTTCGGCAAGGGGCGGTTTCGGTGAAATGCCTGTACCGCCGCGACCGCGCGAACATGCCGGGATCATTGCGCGAAGTGGCAAATGCCGAGGAAGAAGGCATTGAATTTGTGTGGCTTTCTGCACCAAAGGGGTTTAGCGGCGGCGATGTTCTGGATGGCGTGATGGTGCAGAAAATGCGTCTTGGGCTGCCAGATGCGACGGGGCGTCAAGTGCCTGAAATCATTGAAGATGCGGATTATGTTGAAGCCGCTGATCTGGCTATCATGGCGCTGGGGTTTGAACCCGAAGCAATTCCAACGCTGTGGGGCGTGCCGGAGCTGGCGGTCACGCGTTGGGGCACGATCAAGGCCGATTTCCGCAGCCATGCAACCAACCTGCCCGGCGTTTATGCGGCGGGCGATATCGTGCGCGGTGCGTCTTTGGTGGTTTGGGCAATCCGCGATGGGCGCGAGGCCGCCGAGGCGATGCTGGCCTATCTGGCGCAGCCCGTTGCAGTTGCGGCAGAGTGAAATCTTGGGAAAGTTGCGGGTCTTTCTTGCGTCTTCTTTCCGTCTACATCGCGTCTACACGGGACGAGGTTTGTGAAATTGGGTTGGGTCAATACAGTTGCCCTATTAATCGAGGTGATCAGATGAAATCGCTTTTGCTTTTGCCGCTGTTTGTGCTTGCCGTCGATGCGCAGGCGGGCACGTTCACGCCACCCGAAGGATGTACCGCGTTTCTGACCGTCCAATCGCGGCAATGCCGGGTTTCCAATTATTACACATGCAGCGGCGATGCGCCCGGCGATCAGTGGCGGCAGGATTTTGACCAAGAGGGTGTGTTTTTCAAAAGCCGGATTGATGCGGAAACCCAGTGGATCGAAAGCTACGATCTGAACCCGACGGTGAAGCAAACGCTTGATCCGGGCGCCAAAGACCCGGCGTCGTTCAGCGATTTGTTGGCGAAGGGGTTGGACAATTTTGCTTTTGGCCTGACCAAGGAAACTGGTGAAAAAACGCTGGTGCGCGGGTTTGATAAACTGACCGGCGAAAGCTTTGTCATTGACGGGGTGACGCTGAAGCAAACTCAGTTTGAATTTACCGAGACGGACCTGAGCGGCGCGATACTGCGCCAATCGCGGGGCAATGAGTTTGTCAGTCCGGAACGGCGGATGTTTTTTTCCGGCCCGTCTGAATGGAACGATGGCACCGGATATGTGCCAATCGACGGCAGCCCGATGCAGTTCATCGCGCCGGGGGAGCCTAAGTTCGGGTCAACCGAGCCGATTTTTGATTGCGATGCTATTCTTTCGTCTTTGCCCGCCGATACCCACCTGATGGAGGCCAGATTTCAATGACCGTTTATGATGATGCCTGGGTGAAGTCTGAGGAAGCAAAGCGCGCTTGGTTGGATGCGAACGGGCTTTACAAGACCGAGGATGAACATGCGTCTTGCGGCGTGGGGTTGGTGGTTGCGATTTCCGGCAAGCCAAGCAGGCGTGTGGTGGAAAACGGAATTGCCGCACTGAAAGCTGTCTGGCACCGGGGGGCGGTGGATGCGGATGGCAAGACCGGCGATGGCGCGGGCATTCATGTGCAAATTCCGGTGAAGTTTTTTCACGATCAGGTGCGCCGCACGGGCCATGAACCCGATGCGGCCAAGCTGATTGCGGTGGGGCAGGTTTTCCTGCCGCGCACCGATTTTGGCGCGCAGGAACTGTGCCGCACGATAGTGGAGTCGGAAGTTTTGCGGATGGGGCATTACATCTACGGCTGGCGCCATGTGCCGGTGGATGTGTCGGTGCTGGGCGACAAGGCCAATGCGACGCGGCCAGAGATCGAGCAGATCCTGATCCGCTGTGACAAGGATATCGACGCCGAGGAATTTGAGCGCGAGTTGTATATCATCCGGCGGCGGATCGAAAAGGCGGCGTTGGCGGCGCAGATTCAAGGCGTGTATCTGTGTTCGCTGTCGTGCCGGTCGATCATCTACAAGGGCATGATGTTGGCCGAACAGGTGGCGGTGTTCTACCCCGATCTGATGGACGCGCGGTTCGAATCTGCCTTTGCCATCTATCACCAGCGCTATTCCACCAATACTTTCCCGCAGTGGTGGCTGGCGCAACCTTTCCGCATGTTGGCCCATAACGGCGAGATCAACACGCTGAAAGGCAACGTCAACTGGATGAAAAGCCATGAAATTCGCATGGCATCGGCGAATTTTGGCGATGCGGCGGAGGATATCAAGCCGATCATCCCGGCGGGCACGAGCGATTCCGGCGCGCTGGATGCGGTGTTTGAGGTGATGGTGCGGTCGGGGCGCTCGGCACCCATGACCAAGACCATGATGGTGCCGGAAGCATGGTCGAAATCGACGACGGACATGCCAAAAGCCTGGGCCGATATGTATGGCTATTGCAATTCGGTGATGGAGCCATGGGATGGCCCGGCCGCGCTGGCGATGACCGATGGGCGCTGGGTTTGCGGTGGGCTGGACCGGAACGGCCTTCGCCCGATGCGCTATGTGGTGACCGGCGACGGGCTGCTGATTGCGGGGTCTGAGGCGGGCATGGTGCCGATTGACGAGACGACAGTGCGCGAAAAAGGCGCGCTGGGGCCGGGGCAGATGATTGCGGTCGATATGGTGGAGGGGAAACTTTACCACGACACCGAGTTGAAGAACAAACTCGCGGCGGCGCAGCCGTTTGGTGAATGGGTATCCAAAGTGGTGGACCTGAACGCGCTGCTGCGCGATGTGCCGGAGACCCCGCTTTTCAGCGGGGCAAGCCTGCGCAAACGGCAGATCGCGGCGGGCTACACGGTGGAGGAGCTGGAGCAGGTTCTGGCTCCGATGGCGGAGGATGGCAAGGAAATGGTCGCCTCAATGGGCGATGATACGCCAGCGGCGGTGTTGTCGTCGATCTACCGGCCCCTGAGCCATTTCTTCCGGCAGAATTTCAGTCAGGTGACAAACCCGCCGATTGACAGCCTTCGTGAAGGCCGGGTGATGAGCCTGAAAACCCGCTTTGGGAATTTGCGCAATGTGCTGGACGAAAACTCCAGCCAGACGGAAATTCTGGTGCTGGAAAGCCCGTTCGTGGCGAACGCCGAATTTGACGTGATGGTAAAGCAGTTCGGCGCGGACGTGGCGCATATTGATTGCACCTTTGCCGATACCGGGGCCGATGCGCTGCGCCAAGGGTTGGAGCGTATCCGCGCCGAGGCCGAAGATGCGGTGCGGTCGGGTGCCGGGCATCTGGTGCTGACGGATCAGCATCAGGGGCCGGGTGCTGTGGCGATGCCGATGATCCTGGCGACCAGCGCGGTGCATTCATGGCTGACGCGCAAAGGGCTGCGCACGTTTTGTTCGATCAACGTGCGGTCAGCCGAATGCATTGATGCGCATTACTTTGCCGTTTTAATCGGCAGTGGGGCGACGACGGTTAACGCGTATCTTGCACAGGATTCGATAGCCGACCGTGTGGCGCGCGGGTTGATTGACGGGTCATTGACCGATGCCATGCGCAGGTATCGCGACGCGATTGATGCGGGCTTGTTGAAGATCATGTCGAAGATGGGGATTTCAGTTGTGTCCTCCTATCGCGGCGGGCTGAATTTCGAGGCGGTGGGGTTGAGCCGCGCGATGGTGGCGGAGTATTTTCCGGGGATGCAGTCACGGATTTCGGGCATCGGCGTTTCGGGCATCCAGATGAAGCTGGTCGAGGTGCATGCGCGCGGCTGGAAAGGCGGGCAGGATGTGCTGCCCATTGGCGGCTTCTACAAGGCGCGGCGGTCTGGCGAAAAACACGCTTGGGAAGCGCAGACCATGCATATGCTGCAATCGGCCTGTGACCGGGCCAGCTATGACATCTGGAAGCAGTATTCAGCGGCGATGCGGGCCAATCCACCGATTCATTTGCGCGATTTGCTGGATATTAAATCCTTGGGCAAAGCGGTGCCGATTGAGGAGGTGGAATCGATCACCTCGATCCGCAAGCGGTTTGTGACGCCGGGGATGAGCCTTGGGGCCTTGGGGCCAGAGGCGCACAAGACGCTGAACGTGGCGATGAACAGGATCGGGGCAAAGTCGGATTCTGGCGAAGGCGGCGAAGACCCGGCGCATTTCGCTCCCGAAGCGAATGGCGATAATCCATCTGCCAAGATCAAGCAGGTGGCATCGGGGCGCTTTGGCGTGACGGCGGAATACTTGAACGCCTGCGAGGAGCTGGAGATCAAGGTAGCCCAAGGTGCCAAGCCCGGTGAAGGCGGGCAGTTGCCGGGCATGAAGGTGACCGAATTGATTGCGCGGTTGCGGCATTCGACCAAGGGGGTGACGCTGATTTCACCGCCGCCGCACCATGATATTTATTCAATCGAGGATCTGGCGCAGCTTATCTATGACCTGAAGCAGATCAACCCGCGCGCCAAGGTGACGGTGAAGCTGGTGTCATCATCTGGCGTCGGCACCATTGCGGCGGGGGTGGCCAAGGCCAAGGCGGATATCATCCTGATTTCCGGCCACAACGGCGGCACCGGGGCATCACCTGCGACATCGATCAAATACGCAGGCCTGCCGTGGGAAATGGGGCTGACCGAGGCGCATCAAGTGCTAAGCATGAACAACCTGCGCGAACGGGTGACGTTGCGCACCGATGGCGGGCTGCGCACCGGCCGCGATGTGGTGATGGCGGCGATGCTGGGGGCCGAGGAATACGGCATCGGCACGGCGGCGCTGATTGCCATGGGTTGCATCATGGTGCGGCAGTGCCAAAGCAACACCTGCCCGGTGGGTGTGTGCACACAGAACGAGGCGCTGCGGGCCAAGTTCACCGGCACGGCGGATAAGGTGGTGAACCTGATCACATTCTATGCGCAGGAAGTGCGGGAAATTCTGGCAAGCATCGGCGCGCGGTCGATGGATGAGATTATCGGGCGGGCGGATTTGTTGAGCCAAGTCAGCCGGGGTGCGGCGCATCTGGATGATCTGGATTTGAACCCGCTTTTGATTACTGTCGATGGATCACGCGCGATCACCTATGACCGCAGCAAGCCCAGGAATGCGGTGCCCGATACTTTGGACGCCGAGATTGTGAAAGACGGCGCGCGGTTCTTTGAGGACGGCGAAAAGATGCAGCTTTCCTATGCTGTGCGCAACACGCACCGCACCATCGGCACGCGGGCCAGCAGCCATATCGTGCGGAAATTCGGCATGCGGAATTCTTTGCAGCCGGATCATCTGACGGTGAAACTGTCGGGGTCTTGCGGCCAAAGCCTTGGTGCCTTTGCGGTGCGGGGCCTGAAGCTGGAAGTGATGGGCGATGCCAACGACTATGTTGGCAAGGGCCTGTCGGGTGGCCTGATCGTGGTGCGCCCGCAAATGGCGTCGCCGCTGGAAGCATCGGAAAACACCATCATCGGCAATACCGTGCTGTACGGTGCAACGGCGGGGCAGTTGTTTGCCGCCGGGCGCGCGGGCGAACGGTTTGCCGTGCGCAATTCGGGTGCGTCGGTGGTGGTGGAAGGCTGTGGGTCGAACGGCTGCGAATACATGACCGGCGGTGTGGCGGTTATTCTGGGCCGGATCGGGGCCAACTTTGGCGCGGGCATGACCGGGGGGATGGCGTATCTGTATGATCCGTTGGGTGTTGCGGCGGCGTTTATCAACCCGGAATCGCTGGTGACGAATGCGGTGACGCATCCGCATTGGGACGCACAATTGCGCGGGTTGATCGAGGCCCACGTGGCGCAGACCGGATCGGTGAAGGGCACGCGCATCCTGGCCGATTGGGCGGTAGAGCGGGGCAATTTTGTGCAGGTGTGCCCGAAAGAAATGCTGGTGCATCTGCCGCATCCATTGACGGATGTGCCGTTGGCGGTGCCAGCGGAGTAACGGTTTACCGGGCGGGGTGCGCGCCCTGCCCGGTATGCAGGCGCAGGCGATTTCCCTAAATCAGCGCTGTCGGGGCGGGCAGAGCTGGCGGCCTGTTTTCTGGAAAGTCTGTTTGCCACGGCCGAGGATGCCGGCCATGGCAGACCCAGCTTGACAGTTATTTCCTGACCTCACCCTGCCGGATTCCAGCATGTTTGACAGCTGAGATAATCATTCCCAAAGCGCTTGAGGCTGCAAAAGAAATATTTTTTGCAGATGAAAGGTGTCGTGATCGTGACCCGCACTGAAGGCGGTGAAGTGCGACGCAGACGCTTGGCTTAGCAGCCGATCAACTGGGTGGCGGGCGCAAGTGGCGGCATCTGCTTGACCCTGCCTGGCGGATCGTGGCTATGCTGGGGGATGGCCGACAAGACCCCAAGCAAACCCAGACCAAGCCGCAGCAAGGCCGCAAAAGCGGCGGCTGACGCGCGCGTGGAAAAGCAGGCGCGCGGGCCATTGTGGCGGCGTGCGTTGCGCTGGGCGCGGCGCGGGCTTTTGGGGCTGGCTGCGTTTTATCTGGTGCTGATTGTGCTGTTCGCTTTTGTGAACCCGCCGGGCAATTTATACATGTGGTCCGAAGGGCGGCGCTTGGGCGGTGTGCAACAGGTATCGGTTAATCTTGCCGATGTGGCCCCCGTGATGGCGCGGTCTGTGGTGGCGGCGGAAGATGCGAATTATTGCCTGCATTGGGGGTTCGATATGGCAGCCATTCGCGCGGCGGCGGCGGATGGCGGCAACCGGGGCGCATCGACGCTGACGCAGCAGGTGGTGAAAAACGTATTTCTGTGGCAGGGAAGGTCGTGGGCCCGCAAGGCGATGGAGGCGGTGATGACGCCGGTGGTGGAATTGGTCTGGTCAAAGAGCCGGATTTTGGAAGTGTATCTGAACGTGGCCGAATTTGATGAGGGCGTGTTTGGTGTGCAGGCAGCGGCGCAGCATTATTTTGGGGTGAATGCGGGTGATCTGTCGCCAACGCAAGCGGCACGCCTGGCCGCCGTGTTGCCAGACCCGAAAGATTGGTCAGCGGGCAAGCCGTCAAGCTATGTGCGCAAACGGGCGGCGCAGATTGCGGGCGGGGCGGACACGATTGCAGCGGATGGGCGGGCAAGCTGTTTTGAGCCGTCAAAATAGGCCGCCGCACGATGCGGGATTGAAATCTGACGTGCCGCGCTGCAATGAAGGACACCACGATTTTCCGGAGTACTGCCCGCGATGAACCGTCTTTATCACGTTCCGCTTTCGCCGTTTTGCCGCAAGGTGCGCCTGACGCTGGCGGAAAAGCGGATCGAAGTGGAACTGATTGAGGAAAAATATTGGGAGCCTTCGGCCGAATTTCTTCGGCGGAACCCGGCGGGTAAGGTGCCGGTGTTGCGGATGGACGCGCGCACCCTGTCGGAAAGCCAGGCGATTTGCGAATATCTGGACGAGGCGCATCCTTCACCGGCTTTGATGCCGCGCGATGCCGATGGGCGCTATGAGGTGCGCAGGCTGTGCGCGTGGTTTGATGACAAGTTTCATGCCGAGGTGACCTCGAAGCTGCTGTATGAGCGGCTGACGAAAAAGGTCATGGGGCAGGGCTATCCTGACAGTAAAAATGTCAAGGCCGGGGCGAGCCGGATCAAATATCATCTGGATTACATGGCGTGGGTGTTGGATCAACGGCGCTGGTTGGCCGGCAATGACATGACCTTGGCGGATTTCACGGCAGCGGCGCATTTGTCGTGTCTGGATTACATATCGGATGTTGATTGGAACCGGCATGCCGTGGTGAAAGACTGGTATGCCAAGATCAAATCGCGCCCCTGTTTCAGGACGCTGTTGGTGGATCAGATATCGGGATTTCCGCCGCCCGCGCATTATGCGGATCTGGATTTTTAGTTGCCTTAACCGGGTGGCTGTCTGCCCCCGTCGCCGGTTGGTTCTTGAACCAATGGCAAACCAACCGTCTACCCCCGAGGATACTTTCGCCAAGATGAAAGAGCTTTTGATCGCGCGTGCGTTGGAAGAAGGGTTCTCATCCCTTGGAATTTGCGCGCCGGATGCGGTGCCGGAAACGGCGGGGCGGCTGCGGGCGTTTCTGGAGGCCGGTCATCACGGTCAGATGGCATGGATGGCAGAGCGCGAGGCGTGGCGTGGGTCGGCGGCGGCGTTGTGGCCTGAGGCGCGATCGGTGATCATGTTGGCGGAGGCGTATACGCCAATGGGCGACCCGATGCAGGTGTTGCAACAGCGCGACAGGGCCGCGGTCAGCGTGTATGCCCAAGGGCGCGATTATCATGATCTGGTGAAGCGGCGGTTGAAGCGGCTGGGGCGGTGGCTGGTGGATCAGACGGGCGCGGAGATTAAGGTGTTCGTCGATACCGCCCCGGTAATGGAAAAACCATTGGCGCAGGCGGCGGGGCTTGGCTGGCAGGGCAAGCATACCAATTTGCTTTCCCGTGATTTGGGCAATTGGTTTTTTCTGGGGGCGATTTTTACGACGCTTGAATTGCCACCTGACAAGGCCGAGGTGGATCATTGCGGCACCTGCCGCGCCTGTTTGGATATATGCCCGACGGCGGCGTTTCCAGCACCTTACCGTTTGGACGCGCGACGGTGCATTTCCTATCTGACCATCGAGCATAAGGGGCCGGTGGACCCGGAGTTGCGCGGTTTGATGGGGAACCGGATTTATGGCTGTGACGATTGTTTGGCGGTGTGCCCGTGGAACAAGTTTGCCGCTGTCGCCACGGAAATGGGCTATCAGCCGCAGGTTGGTGCGCCGGAACTGGCAGAACTGGCTGTGCTGGACGATGCAGCGTTTCGGGCGCGGTTTGCAGGCAGCCCGATCAAGCGGATTGGCCGCGACAGGTTTGTGCGCAATGTGCTGTATGCGATTGGCAATTCTGGCAATCCGGGTCTGGCGCCGGTGGCGATGCGACTTTTGGCAGATCACGAGCCTGCCGTTGCAGATGCGGCGGCCTGGGCCTTGGCGCAACTTAAGCCCGCCGCCACTTAAGCCCGCCGCCACTTAAGCCCGCCGCAGCTTAAGGCCGCCGCAGGTGATCGCGCAGCGACGTGATTTGATCCAGTAAATCTGATATGGCTGTCGGGCTAAGCCCGCAGCGATCAAAGACGCAGTCTGTCAGGTGCTGCGAGCGTGCTTTCATGTTTCGCCCCTGATCTGTAAGGCGAATTTGGACCTGGCGTTCATCGTCGGCGTTGCGATGCCGTGTCAGATGGTGCGCCGCCTCCATCCGTTTCAAGAGCGGGGTCAAGGTATTGGATTCCAGTTGCAGGGCAGATCCCAGCTGGCCGACGGTCTGATTGTCTTGGCCCCATAACGACACAAGCACCAGATATTGCGGATAGGTCAGACCAAGATCATCAAGCAGCGGTTTATAGACTGCTTGCATGGCGTGGGTCGCAGAATAGAGCGCGAAGCACAGCAGGCTGGACAGAGGAAGCTGATCTTGCGCTGGCATGGATGTGGTCCGATTTGGCTTGAAACTGTGAAGCCATTCTATATCGCGCGCGATCTTATCGCAAGGCGTTGACTTCGGCAGGAAAGGCCATTATTGCATCGCACACGATAAAATCGTTAAAGATACAAAGGATCGCAAAATGGCTTCGAGCGTAGTTTATGCAGTGCAGGCGCAGGCATCTGGGGGTGGGCGTGACGGGAAATCGGCCACATTGGATGGCGCTTTGGCCGTTTCGCTGTCGCCGCCCAAGGAAATGGGCGGAAGCGGACTTGGCAACAACCCGGAACAGTTGTTCGCGGTGGGTTATGCCGCATGCTATCTGGGGGCCATGCGGTTTGCTGCGTCCAGCGAAAAGTTGGGCACGGTGCCCGCAGAAGCAACGGTGACATCCAGCGTGGGGATGGGCGCGCGCGAGGAAGGTGGCTTTGGCCTGACCGTATCGGTGGCTGTTTCTATGCCGGGAGTTGACCGCGCAGTTGCTGAAAAGATCATGGAGCGCGGGCATTTCATTTGCCCCTATTCCAACGCGATCAAGGGCAATCTGAACGTGGTCACGACTCTGGTGTAACCAAACGCGACCCCGACGCGGTGTCTTGCATCGGGGTCAGCGGCGGAAACTGGCGGAATGCCGCGACGTTACGCCAACGGCTGCTTTGTACTTTCGCGATTCGGGACTATGTTTGCGCATCTGCAACCGAAAGGGGAAGTGATGGGCAAGCATCTGATGGATCATCGCGATGTGTCAAACTCCGGGCGTATGCTGCATTTTATGGCGATTGCGCGCGCGGCGCGGGCCACTTGGCACCGGAGTGAGGCGAAGGCAGGGACTGCGCGGGTTGTGCAGTTTTGCCGGATTGCGCGGGGGCGACTGGCCTAGGGTCAGACCCAAGTAAGGTGCGCGAAGACTGCGCACCCTACGGTTTTGCAAGGCTTAGGAGCGCACCATTTTCTCGTAATCGGTTGAGATTTGCTGCGTCAGCGCGCCTACCTCGAAATTATAGTCGCCGATCTGGCCGACCGGGGTAACCTCGGCGGCAGTGCCGGTGAGCCAGCATTGCTGAAATCCTTCGAGTTCCGCGGGCAGGATGTGGCGTTCATGGACCTTGATGCCTTTTTCGCGCAGCATGCCGATCACGGTCTGTCTGGTGATGCCGTTCAGGAAGGCGTCTGGCAGCGGGGTGTGCACTTCGCCGTCCTTGACGAAGAAGATATTTGCACCCGTCGCTTCGGCGACATATCCGCGATAATCGAACATCATGGCGTCAGAGCATCCCTTCGCTTCGGCCGCATGTTTTGACATGGTGCAGATCATGTAAAGACCTGCAGCCTTGGCGGCATGGGGGATGGTTTCAGGCGACGGGCGTTTCCATTTTGCGATATCCAGTTTCGCGCCCTTCATTTTGGCATCGCCGTAATAATTGCCCCATGTCCAGACGGCCACCGCCATGCGGATCGGGTTTTTGAGGGACGCAACACCCATGTCTTCGCCAGCGCCGCGCCAGGCAATGGCACGCACATAGGCATCTGTCAGGTTGTTGGCTTTGAGCGTGGCCTCTTTCGCGGCCTCGATTTCCGCCACCGAATAGGGCAGCGGCATGTCCAGATATTCGCCCGATTTGCGCAGGCGTTCGGAATGCTCGACCGATTTGAAAATCTTGCCGTTGTAGCACCGCTCGCCTTCAAACACCGAGGACGCATAGTGCAGGCCGTGGGTCAGGATATGCACGTTGGCGCTTCGCCAATCGACCAATTTGCCATCCATCCAGATAAAGCCATCGCGATCATCGTAGCCTGCCATTGTATCCTCCAACCCATCTAAATTTGCGAATGTTGCGCCAGATAGGTCCGCTTCGGACATAATATTGCGCGAAATCGGGAATTTGCTAGCAGTCTGTTCTTGGAAAGTCAACAAGGCTGTCCTAAAATCTGATGAGACTTCGGGAGAGTGGAATGGCCAACACGACAGCGCAGGACAGTGGCGAAAGCCTGTTGTTTTTGACCGATGAACAGGTGCGCAAGGGCATTGAGGCGATGTTTTTCGCCTATCGCGGGTTTACGGCCGATCCGGACAGGATTTTGGAAGGAATGGATTACGGGCGCGCGCATCACCGGGCCATTCATTTCATCCATCGCAGCCCGGCCACCACGGTCAGCAATCTGCTGATGATCCTCGGCGTGACCAAGCAAAGCCTGAACCGGGTGTTGCGCAGTTTGATAGAGGATGGTCTTGTAGAGGCGCGCGTGGGCAAGCGCGACAGGCGCGAGCGGCATTTGCATTTGACGACAAAAGGTTTGGTGCTGGAGCGGTCTTTGTCGGATGCACAGCGGGTGCGGATGCGGGCAGCCTACCGCGCGGCGGGGCCAGCGGCGGTGCAGGGGTTTCGGCAAGTGCTGGAGGCGATGATGGACCCGGAATTGCGCAAGCAGTTTCAAACCCTGAAGGAGGGCGGCGTATGACCGAGCCACAGGCGCATTTGCTGGTTGTTGATGATGATGAACGCATTCGGGGGCTTTTGCAGAAATTTCTGATGCGCCACGGGTTTCTGGTGACGATTGCGCGCGATGCGTTGCAGGCGCGGCGGTTGCTGGCGGGGCTGGAGTTCGATCTGCTGGTGCTGGATGTGATGATGCCGGGGGAAGACGGCATTGCCTTGACGCGGGATTTGCGGGCGAAAATGACGGTGCCGATTTTGCTGCTGACCGCCAAGGGCGAGGCGTTGAACCGGATTGAAGGCTTTGAGGCAGGGGCGGATGATTATCTGGTCAAGCCGTTTGAGCCGAAGGAATTGCTTTTGCGCATCAACGCCATTCTGCGCCGGATGCCGCAGGTGAAACCGGATGCGGGGCCGAAGGTGCTGCATTTGGGCGAGGTGCGCTATGATCTGGACCGGGGCGAGATGTGGCGTGGCACTGATCCGGTGCGGTTGACCGCGACCGAGGCGGCGTTGATGCGGATATTTTCGGCGCAACCGGGGGCGGCGGTCAGCCGGGAGCGTTTGGTGGGCGATCTGGGGGCGGATGCGTCACAAGAACGCGCGGTGGATGTGCAGATCACAAGGCTGCGGCGCAAGATCGAGGCGGACCCGAAACAGCCGCGCTATCTGCAAACCGTGCGCGGCGAGGGGTATATGCTGGCGCCGGATTGAGTTTGTGGCTGATATTGGGGAGGGCTGCCTGCCCTCCCCGTCGCCGGTCGGTTCTCGAACCGATGGCGCACCAACCGACGACCCCACCCGAGGATATTTTTGAACAGAAAAATGAGGCAAACCGTGGCGACCTTGGTGTTTTCGCATGACGATTGTTTGGGGCATGTAACGCCGGACGGGCACCCAGAGCGGGTGGAGCGGCTATTGGCGGTTGAGCGGGGGTTGGTGGGGCTGGACGTGGTGCGGCGAGAGGCTCCGATGGCCGATGATGCCGATGTGCTGCTTTGCCATCCGGCGCGGTATCTGGCGCGGGTTCGGGCGGCAGTGCCCGGGGCGGGTTTTGTGCAGATGGACGGCGATACCTATCTTTCGCCGGGGTCGCTTGATGCCGCTTTGCGCGCGGTGGGTGGCGTTTGCGCGGGCGTGGATGCCGTGATCGCGGGTGAGGCGTGCAATGCGTTCGTGGCCTGCCGACCGCCGGGGCACCATGCAGAACGGGAAACTGCGATGGGGTTTTGTCTATTTGGCACGGCGGCGATTGCGGCAAAGCGGGCGTTGGAGGTGCATGGGTTGGCCCGTGTGGCGGTGGTGGATTTTGATGTGCATCACGGCAATGGCACCCAAGATCTGCTGTGGGATGAGGCGCGGTGTTTGTTCATCTCCAGCCACCAGATGCCGCTTTATCCGGGGTCTGGGGCACCGGGTGAGAATGGCGCGCATGGGCAGATTGTGAATATTCCACTGGCTGCGGGGTCTGGCGGGGCGCAGATGCGGGCCTTGTATGAGGCGCAGGTGTTTCCTCGGCTGATCGAGTTTGCGCCGGAGTTGATTGTGATATCCGCCGGGTTTGATGCGCATAGGGATGACCCTTTGGGTGGATTGCGCTGGACGGCAGACGATTTCGCCTGGCTGACGGCGCGTATTTGTGATGTCGCGGAAGCATCGGCCAAAGGGCGGGTCGTCTCGACACTGGAGGGCGGATATGATCTTGATGCCTTGGAAGATTGCGTTGCGGCGCATGTGGGTATTTTGGCGGAGCGGGGCCGATGAGCGATAAAAAGATCGGTGAGATGAGTTTTGAAGAAGCGATGTTGGCCTTGGAGCAGGTGGTATCGGCCTTGGAAAAGGGCGAGGTGCCGTTGGAGCAAAGCATCGCCCTTTATGAACGCGGGGCGGCTTTGAAGGCGCACTCAGCGGGCAAGCTGCGCGAGGCGGAAGAAAAAGTCGAACTGATCCGGTCAGCCGAGGGCCGCGCCGTGGGTGTGACCCCGGTGGAGGGGATGTGAGCTTTGCCGACGTTCTGGCGCGCGATGCCGGGCTGATTCAGGCGCGGCTGGATGTGGCTCTGGCGGGTAAGGCTGATCTGCCAGTGGTGCGGGCGATGCGCTATGCGGTGCAGGGTGGCAAACGATTGCGCGGGTTTCTGGTGCTGGAATCGGCGCGGATGCTGGGGGTGGCCGAGGGCCGGGCCTTGGCGGCGGCGGCGGCGATTGAGGCTTTGCATGCCTATAGCCTGATCCATGACGATTTGCCCTGCATGGATGATGATGATCTGCGGCGCGGCCACCCTACGGTGCATGTGAAATGGGACGAGGCGACAGCGGTGCTGGCGGGCGATGCCTTGCAGACGCTGGCGTTTGAATTGCTGTGTGACGAAGGTTTGGGGTCTGCCGAGGTGCGGATGGCATTGGTTCAAGGGCTGGCGCGGGCATCGGGGGCCGAAGGCATGGTTCTGGGGCAGGCTTTGGATATTGCGGCGGAAACGGCGGCGGTGCCGTTGAGCCTTGAGCAGATTACGGCGTTGCAGGCGGGCAAAACCGGCGCGCTGTTTGGTTGGGCGGCGCAAGCGGGGGCGGTGATTGCCGGGGCGGATACCGGGCCTTTGGGGCGCTATGCGGCAGCGCTGGGGCTGGCGTTTCAGATTGCCGATGACATTCTGGATGTCACCGGGGACGCAGGCAAAGCGGGCAAGCGGTTGGGCAAAGATGCGGCGGCGGGCAAGGCTACGTTCGTGTCTTTGCTGGGGTTGGACGGTGCGAAACTGCGGGCGGCGGATCTGGTGGCCGAGGCAGAGGCCGCGCTGTTGCCCTACGGTGCGGCGGCGGAAAACTTGATTGCGGCGGCGCGGTTCGTTATTGCGCGGGACAGCTGATTGACGGGAGCGGCGATGACCGACCGACCACAAACACCGACGCTTGATCTGGTATCGCTGCCTGCCGATTTGAAGCGGTTGACCGACAGACAGTTGCGCAATCTGGCGGATGAACTTCGGGCCGAGACGATTTCAGCAGTGTCGGTGACGGGCGGGCATTTGGGTGCGGGTCTGGGTGTGGTGGAACTGACGGTGGCGCTGCATGCGGTGTTTGCGGCACCGCGTGACAAGATCATCTGGGATGTGGGGCATCAGTGTTATCCGCATAAAATCCTGACCGGGCGGCGGGAACGTATTCGCACACTGCGGATGGAGGGCGGTTTGAGCGGCTTCACCAAGCGGTCGGAAAGCGCATATGACCCGTTTGGCGCGGCGCATTCTTCGACTTCGATTTCTGCTGCGCTAGGATTTGCTGCGGCGCGGGATCTGGGCGGTGATGTTGGGGATTGCGTGGCGGTAATCGGTGATGGCGCGATGTCGGCGGGCATGGCGTTTGAAGCGATGAACAATGCGGGGCATTTGAAAAAGCGGCTGTTTGTGGTGCTGAACGACAATGAGATGAGCATCGCACCACCGGTGGGGGCGCTGTCGTCGTATCTGTCGCGGTTGTATGCGGGCGCGCCGTTTCAGGAATTGAAATCGGCCGCCAAGGGTGTGGTCAGTCTGCTGCCGGAACCGTTTCAGGAAGGCGCGCGGCGGGCGAAGGAAATGCTGAAGGGCATGACCGTCGGCGGCACCTTGTTTGAGGAGTTGGGCTTTTCCTACGTCGGCCCAATTGATGGCCACGATCTGGATCAGTTGCTGCCCGTTCTGCGCACCGCATATGCACGGGCGACCGGGCCGATTCTGATCCATGTGATTACCAAAAAGGGCAAAGGCTATGCGCCTGCCGAAGCGGCGCGTGACAAGGGCCATGCGACGGGCAAGTTTGATGTTTTGACAGGCGCGCAGGCGAAAGCTGCTTCAAACGCGCCGAGTTATACCAAGGTGTTTGCGCAAAGCCTGATCGCGCAGGCCGAATTGGATAACCGTATCGTGGCGGTTACAGCGGCGATGCCGGATGGCACCGGGTTGAAGATGTTTGCCGAACGGTTTCCGAAACGCTGCTTTGACGTGGGTATTGCCGAACAACATGCAGTGACGTTTTCGGCGGGGCTGGCGGCGGGCGGCATGAAGCCGTTTTGCACGATTTATTCGACGTTTTTGCAGCGCGGCTATGATCAGGTGGTGCACGATGTGGCCATCCAGCGCCTGCCGGTGCGCTTTGCGATTGATCGCGCGGGCCTTGTTGGGGCGGATGGGGCGACGCATGCGGGCGCGTTTGATGTGGCGTTTTTGGCCAACCTTCCCGGCTTTGTGGTGATGGCGGCGGCGGATGAGGCAGAACTGGTGCATATGGTTGCCACCGCCGTGGCACATGACGCCGGCCCGATTGCGTTTCGGTTTCCGCGCGGCGATGGCACGGGGGTGGAAATGCCTGTGCGCGGTGTTCCGCTGGAGATTGGCAAGGGGCGGATCGTCCGTGAGGGTGCCCGCGTGGCGATTTTAAGCTTTGGCACAAGGCTATCTGAGGTGCTGATTGCCGCCGAGGCGCTGGCGGTGCGCGGGATTGCGCCCACGGTAGCGGATGCGCGGTTTGCCAAGCCCCTGGACCGCGATCTGATTTTGGCGTTGGCGCGAAATCATGAATGCCTGCTGACCATCGAAGAAGGTGCGATTGGCGGTTTTGGCAGCCATGTGGCGCAACTGTTGGCCGAAGAAGGCGTGTTCGACCGGGGGATAAAGTTCCGGTCCATGGTGCTGCCCGATACCTTCATCGACCAAGCCAGCCCCGAGGCGATGTATGCCGTCGCGGGCATGAACGCGACACAGATCGAGGCGCGGGTTTTGCACACGCTGGGCGGGACGGGGCGCAAAAAGGCGGATTGAAAGTCAGTCGGTCTTTCGGTAGAATATACAGCTAAATCAAGAATATAACTGGCGATTTTGGCAAGCTGACAGAACTTTTATGCTGCGCGGCCCGCGTGATCAGGCGGGCCTTGATCGGGGCGCAACAGCGGATGTAATCGCAGGGTTGGTTTGTGGAATATGCGCTGCGGACCGGGTATCTGACGGCAATTGGCTGGGCGCAGCGTGTGAAAACCCCATTGGCCCCGTTGGCGGCCAGCCCGTTTACGTGGATCCCTGCGCGCCACTCATCTTGACACGCCGTGCATCGGCCCGCGTCGGCTGGCAGCGGCTTTCGTGGCGACAGATTGGATCAGGTTGTCCGTGGTGGTGTGGGGGTTTTTCATTTCCTGACTTGAGCGGGAATTTTGCACCTTGATTGATCAATCCTGATATTTTCAGCACTCATGCAGCGGCGCGCGCATGGTGGGCGCAGGCGTCACTGCGCGATCTATCGGGGCGTTACTGATCGGCAGGTCAGATGCGCCGCCCGGCCGCACAAGAAGGGCCTGCACATGCGCCACCGGATCAGCATCTGTGCAAGTCCGCAATGACGGTGCGGCCACGCAACTGGCACCACGCGAGGCCGCTTTACCGCGTGGAGCGGGACACCTTTTGCAGGAGTTGCGGGTCTTACCGCGTAAGGGCGCGCTCCAGCCTTTGACACGAAGCGGCCCTACCCCCCTGACAAGACACCGCGCCGGGGCTGGCTGTGTTCTGCGATACCCCGGTGACAGGTTGCGCGTTTGTCGTGCGGTATCACTACAGGACGCGCTTTCGAAGGTGGTCTGCAGAGCCGCGCCAAAGGATAGTCATCTCGGGGGCCAAGGCCGAAATTGGCCATCCACATCGTGCGAACATGCGCGACAGCTGGCACTTAACGGACCGGAAATTTCGCGCAATGACTTTGTAAAAAGCCCGGTTTATTATTATTATTCCAATGGTTTATAGTAAAGAAAATTGGCGGAAGCGGTGGGATTCGAACCCACGGTGGGCTTCCACCCACGCTCAGTTAGCAACCGAGTGCTTTCGGCCTCTCAGCCACGCTTCCGTTGTGGCATATTTAGCGGGGCAGTGGGACCGGGGCAAGAGGGGAAAATCGTGCGGCCTGCGAAAGGTGGAGGCCCCAACGTCCGGGCATAGTTTGGTCAATGCTGAGGCAGGTTGGGGCAAACGCGGGCGCTTAACAGGGCCACCAACCGCTGGTGTATGCCCACTGCGTCATCCAAGGCCAAAAGCGACGCCAGTAAGGCCGCGCTGTCTGGACAAGCAGTCTGGCCTGCCGAGAGGAACATCCGGATTGGCCGGCCCCGCGCATGGGCCCCGCGCATGGGCCGCGACATGCAGCTTCGCGTTCAACCCGCCTTTCGTGCGCCCGATCAGCCATCCGCGATCTGCGTGGCCCCGCTTTTTGACCGCCAAGCTTGAGGCCGCACGGTGCATCTTCACATGGGTCGCGTCGATCATCACGATCTCGGTCTGCTGTGACTGTGCTGACAATTCGGTCATGATCGTGGCGACTACGCCCATCCGGCTGCACCGCAGGCATCGGTTGTAAAGCGTTTTGCGCAGGTCATCAGGCGCAGGCGCTTTTTGGAAAAAACACGGCTTCAACCGCTTCAGCGGTGCCTCTGTCAGCCAGAAAAGCGCTTATGAACACTGCCAATTTGGGAAACTTCACCCCTGCAGACAGCCGTTGTTCAGGTGAGGTTTTGGGTCTTGACCGAAATATGATGCGCCGGTCTACATCAAGAAAGACCGGCGCAAAACGGGCGTGCTATGCTGGCGGGATTACTTGGCAAGCATCAGTTGGCCGCGAATTTCGCCATCTGGATACTTCGCCGTATGAACGTTGTAGTAGTACATTCCGGCGTTCAAATCGGCGATTTGTTCATCTGTAATCGGGGCAGTGCCTGCCATCGTCGCCAAAGTGTCGATTTGCGGGCCAGCGGCTTCGGTGGCTGTTGCAGGGCCGTGGACGTGCGAAGCAACGGGCTCGCCGCTCATTCCCTCAGTTGTCACGACCCAGGCCACGGTCTTCGCTTCTGTGTCAAGCGTCAGCTCGACGGTCCCGGTGGCAGCACTGTCGGTCGGCGGCACCGCAGCGGTGCCTGTCATTTCTGTCGTGAACTTCACCATTTCCGCATGCGCGGCCGTCCCTACAAACAGGAAAGCCGCAGAAATTGCCGAGATAGCTGTTGAGATATGTAGCCGCATCATTTTCTTTCGTCCTTGTGTCAGGGCTGCTTGTTCAAGACTTGAGTGTCGGGCACAGGCAGCTTGAGGATTGCATTTGCGATATCGGTTCGTCCATTTGCCAACTTGACGCGCGGGCAGCATGGCTAAGTGTAACGCGCTTGGTCGGTAAAGGTTGCGTGGCATAACAAGGCTCGGCGTGGTCCTCTGCCGAAAAGCGCATGCTGATGCGCCGATCAATAAGGCACAAGCAGGCTTGCCCACGGCAAAAAGACCGTCCAGACTTGCGGTGACTGATCCGCTGGCGGGATAAGGTGCCCTTGCTGGGGCAGGGGCGATTGATGGCGACTGACGTGATGATCGGTATTGATGTGGGCACCACGGCCGTAAAGGCCGGGCTGCTGGACGATCACGGTATGGAACACGCGGCATTTCGTGGCGCATACAAAACGCAGCACCCCAATCCCGGCTATATCGAACAAAACCCCGATGACTGGGTCGATCTGATTTTTCAGGCGCTGGCGCATTTCACGGCAAGCGGGCAGGCAAACCGGGTTGCCGCAATCGGATTGTGCAGCCAGGTGAACACCCATGTTTTCGTGGATGCCGCAGGCAACCCGCTGATGCCGGCGATAAACTGGCAAGACACCCGCGCCAGTGCCGAGGCTGATGAGCTTGAGGCGCGCATTACCCCGGCGCAAAAGCTGGCATGGTGGGGTGCGCCGATCCCAATTGATGCCAGCCACCCTTTGGCGCGGATGCTATGGGTCGCCCGCAACCGCGCAGATATATGGCAGAAAACCCGCTGGGTGCTGCTGCCAAAAGATTACTGCATTTTCAGATTGACCGGCCAAATCCGCGCTGATCCGCTGTCCAACTTCGGTCTTGTCGATACCGCACTGCGCTATATCCCGGCATTGCTGACGCTTGTTCCGGGCGCGTCTGAACGGGTGGCCCCGCTTGGCGCGATTACCGATATTGTGGGTGATCTGATTTTGCCCGGCCCTTTGCAGGGCATACCGGTGGTGCTTGGCACGATGGATGCGTGGACCGGACTTGTCGGGGCAGGTGGCGCTACTGAAGGCGCCGCGGTCTATCTTAGCGGCACGAGTGAGATTTTGGGCATCACCGCCCAACACATCACGCCAACGCCGGGCGTCGTTGTCTTTGCACGAAGCGCAGGCATCCGCATTCATGCCGGCCCCACGCAAAGCGGCGGTGCGGCGGTGCGGTGGTATTGTGGTCTTTCACAGCAGACGCCCGAGGATATGGCCAATCTGGCCGCCCTGTCAGACCGCACCAAGCCCGCGCCAATTTTTCTGCCGCATCTGCAAGGTGAACGCGCGCCCTTGTGGAACGCCACCTTGCGTGCGGCCTTTTTGTGTATGGATGCACAAACCACCCAAGCCGACCTTGCCCGTGCTGTGTATGAAGGGGTGGCTTTTTCGGCCAGGTGGGTGCTGGAGGCGCTGCAACTGTCATCAGGTGTTTTGCCAGACACGCTGACCTGCGGTGGCGGCGGCTTTGCGTCAGACCTGTGGAACCAGATCCGAGCCGATGTTCTGGGCCGCACCTTGCGCAGGCTTGCAGTGAAAGACCCCGGTATTGTGGGGGCCGCTGCAATAGCCGCCGTCGGCATCGGCAGCCATGCAACGCTCGCCAGTGCCGGCCAACACATTGCACGCTTTGATGCGACCTATCACCCGAACGCCGCACGCCACGCCGCCCTGGCGGAGCTATTCGAAATATTCCGCGACGCTACCCATGCCAATCAAAGCATTAATGCAAGATATCTTGCATTGGCAAAGGCAGCAGCGCTTTTGCCATAATTATCCAAGACACCGGCTTTTGCTGTCATTTCAGGCGTGAAAGCCACAGGAATTACCCTATCATCCACCTGTCCAAATCTTAAAGGGAGGCTTCAATGAAAAAAATTCTACTCGCCAGCGTCGTGGCTTTTGCCAGCAGCGGCATTGCTTTTGCAGAAAAAGTGGTCGTCGTGACACCGTATCTATCACAACCCGGCACCCATATGTATGTCGATGGCTTTCAGGCAAAGGCAAAAGCCGCCGGGTGGGAGGTCAGCGTTGTTGATACCGCAGGTGATGTGGCGGCTGTGATCAGCAAAATCGAAGATGCCGTTACCCAGAAGGTTGATGCCATCGTCATCAACGTAGACCCGGCCCAGATCGGCGCGGGCCTTGCGGCGGCGTCTGACGCGGGCATTCCTGTGGTTGGCATGGATGCGGGCACCGATCCGCTGGTCGCGGTCAACGTCACTTCGAACGGCTACGCGATGGCTGCCGAAACATCGGTCTATGTTGCCAACCGCATATCGGGCAAGGGCAATGTGGTGATGTTTGTGTTCGACGCCTTCCCGCCTGTGCAAGTGCGCGGCGTGGTGGCCGATGCTATTTTCGCCAACTTCCCCGATATCAAGGTGCTGGACCGCATCACACCTGACGTGGCTGATGGCGGCATCGCCGACAGCCGCGCCAAGATGGAGGCTATCCTGGCCGCCAACCCCGAACCGGGCAGCATCGCCGCCGTTTGGGCCGCCTGGGACCAGCCAGCACTGGGCGCACAACAAGCCATTGATGCCGCAGGTCGTGGCGGCGAAGGCATTGTGATCGTCGGCATCGACGCCAACCCCCAAGCGCGCGAGGCTATTGCGGCGGGCGGAAATTTCGAAGCCTCGGTTGCCCAAGACTTTGACGGGATCGGTGCCACCACCGCAGATGCTGTTGCCCGCATTCTGAAGGGTGACAAGGTTATCAGCAAAGTCATCTATGTGCCGACAAAGCTGATCACCACCCTTAACGCGGCTGAATAGGCACTTCGTTTCCATAGTCTGGGGCTGCACTTTGCAGTGCCCAGACACCAAAGGTTTCCCCGCGTGCAAATGATTGCTTTTCGCAACCTGTCCAAATCCTACGCGGGCGTCCCCGCGCTAAGCGGCGTCGATCTTGATCTGCGGGCAGGCGAAGTGCACGCGCTTATGGGTGAAAATGGCGCAGGCAAAAGCACGCTGATCAAGTTGGTAGCAGGCGTTGTGCGCGCTGATGCGATGTCTGTGCAGATAGATGGCAGGGCTGTGTCTCTGACATCCGCGAAAGATGCCTCGATGGCAGGCTTTCGTTTTATTCATCAGGAACTGAACATCATCCCGCAACTGTCTGCCGCCGAAAATATCTTGCTGGGGCGCAGGTTTCCCCGCCGTTTTGGCTTTGCGGTTGATTGGCGCACTCTGAACGCCCGGGCCACACAGGCCCTTGCAATGCTGGGCGTGCGTCATATTGCAGTAAACCAGCAGGCGGGGCTTTTGCCCAGCGGTGACAAGATGCTGATCAAAATTGCCAGTGCCCTGGTGTTGGATGGCGCGGCAGGGGCCGTGCTTTATGTGTTCGATGAACCCACTGCCGCACTGACAGCCACGGAATCGGAAAAACTATTCTCGGTGATACGCCTTTTGAAACAGCGTGGTGCTGCCATCCTGTACATCTCGCACCGCATGACCGAGGTGATGCAAATCTGCGACCGCGTGACGGTTCTGCGCGACGGCAAAAAAGTCTTGTCGCAAGAAATGCAGCAAACCTCTGGCCCGGAAATCATTGCCGCCATGACCGGGCGCGATGTCCAACACGCGCACCCGCCCCGGTGCAGCCCAATCGGCGCAAAGGTGGTCTGTGCTGCTGAAAACGTCACCACACGAAACCTTACAGGGCTGAATTTCACCTTGCATGAAGGCGAGGTTTTGGGCGTGGCTGGCCTTGCAGATGCGGGCCAAAGCCATGTCTTGCAAGCGTTTTTGGGGTTGCAGCGCGCTACGCAAGGATCGTTGATCTTGCGAAATGCCCCGGTGCCCCTATCGCCAGCAAAAGCTTGGGCGCGCGGTGTGGCTTACGTTCCGCGTGAACGGCGCGCCGATGGCGTGATGCTGCACCGCGCGATCCGCGATAATGTGATGCTGCCGCATCTTGTCCCCATTGGCTTGCTGGCCAACCGCCGCCGGGAAACCGCGCAAACCAAACGCCTTGCCACCAAAGTCAGCCTGAAGTCCACCGGCCCGGCGCAATCCGTCTGGCAGTTGAGTGGTGGCAACCAGCAAAAAGTGGTGTTCGCCCGCGCCCTTGGCGGCAACCCCCAGCTTTTATTGCTGGACGAGCCGACGCGCGGCGTCGATGTAGGGGCGAAATTTGATATTTATACCCTGATCCGTGATCTGTCTGCGCAGGGCTGTGCTGTGATCATTGCATCGTCAGATTTGGCCGAACTTTTGGGCATATGCGACCGTATTCTGATTTTGCAAAACGGCAAACAGTCAGAAATCATCCCGACAGACGGCCTCACGATGGCCGATCTGCTGGCGCGTTTTTATGACGCAAAGTCACAATCCCCGCCGATGAAAGCAACCGCATGACCCGATTTTTGCAGCATTACGGCACGCTCATGGGCTTTGCCGTCATCATGGTGGGATTTACTGTTTTACTGCCCGGCACGTTTCTTGCGCCACGCAACCTGATCAATGTGTCCCAGCAAATCAGCATGCTGGCCGTCGCCGCCTTTGCGATGACCATTGTTATGGTCATGAACGACTACGATCTTAGCATAGGGTCCATGGCCAGCCTTGCCGGCATCGTGGCCGCCGTTGTGTTTGCCGCGGGCTATCCTGTAGGCGCGGGCATTGCGGCGGCATTGGTTGTTGGCATTTCAGGGGGTGCTTTGAATGGCTTTCTGGTTGCCGTTGTTGGCATTTTGCCATTTGTCGCCACGTTGGGCACGCTGACGGTGTTTTCCGGTGCTGCCTTCTTTATCGCAGGCGGCAAGACATTTTATGGCCGCGACATCCCGACCGGCTTTTCAGATTTTGCCCGCGCGGGTCTGCCATTGGATCACGTCGGCCTGATCGGGGTCAAACTGCCCTACCTGACGCTAAGTGCCGTGCTGATGCTGGCCGTGGTCTGGTTCGTGCTGGAACACACCGCCTATGGTCGCAAACTTTACGCCATTGGCGGCAACCGAGAGGCGGCGCATTTGGCCGGCATCAACGTGCGCAGGCTTCGCCTTTCGGCCTTTGCGCTTACCGGTTTTGGCGCGGCTATTGCGGGGCTGATGTACGCCGCCCGCGTGGCATCCGCCAACCCAACCCAAGGCAGCGGTCTGATGCTGGATGCGATCGCTGCGGTTTTTCTGGGCATGACCACCAGCCGCGAGGGCGAGCCGCGTGTGCTGGCCACGTTGCTTGGCGTGATGATTTTGGGCTTTCTGGACAATGGCCTGACCCAGCTTAACGTCGATAGTTACGTCCGCGACATGCTGGTCGGTTCGATTATCCTCATCGCTGTGGCCATTCCCGCCATCAGCAAACAACGGTCGTGATGGCGCGCACAGTGCCCGCCTGAGGGCGTCAGTTCACGCGGTCAGGTTGCGACAGCATAACGCAAGGCTTGCAGACGCACATAGAACGGATGTGAGTCGCCGGAATTATTTCAGACGTGCGCAAAACCTTCAGTTTTAGCAGCCAGAACGCAGCCTTATCGGATTTATTCATCCCTTTACCACGCCCAAACCACCGTTTTTCGTCTGTGCAAATATGAACATATCAGTGGCATCAAGCAAAAATACCGACAAAATAGCATTTTTCACCAAATCGCGTGACAATCATTTCAACAAAATTCTCAACAAACAAAGACAGTTTTCTGCACGTTTTGAAAGTTTCACCAAACAAGCGCAAATAGCGACAAAAATCCGTGAGTTTTCGCGACTTAACGGTGATTTAACAAAGCGGTTTGCGGCATTTGCCATCTGCCCGGTTTGCCCTTTTGCGCCTAGCGCAGACGCTTTAGAATATCAAGGCTTGGGTATCCATCCGGCACCATGCCAATGGACCGCTGAAACGCCTTCACGGCGGCAATGGTGTTGGGGCCGATCTTTCCGTCCACACCACCGGGGTTGAAGCCAGCACCCGTCAGGCGTTCCTGCATTTCGATGCGTTCATCCACCAACAGCGCACGATCGTCACGCGGCCATGTCGCCTGAATGGCGGGGCCACCCTTTAGCCGGTCCGCAAGATGTCCTATGCCAATGACGTAAGCATCGGCAGAATTGTACCGCTCAATCGCTTGAAAATTCCGAAAGATCAAAAACGCTGCCCCGCGCGCGCCGGCAGGCAACAAAACGGACGCCTTGCCATGATCGGGCAATTGCCCGCCATCCACTGTGCGGATGCCCAAAGCGCGCCAATCAGCTACCGACTTTTTCACACGGTCGCCGGAAACAGAATAATCGTAGTCCAGCGGCAGCTTGATTTCCACGCCCCAAGGCCGCCCGGATTGCCAGCCCGATTTCGCCAGATACGCGGCGGTCGATGCCAATGCATCTGCCGGATTATCGGCCCAGATATCGCGTTTGCCATCGCCGGTGAAATCTACTGCGAAAGCAAGATACGATGTCGGGATAAACTGCGTATGTCCCATCGCCCCGGCCCAACTGCCGGTCATCTTACCCGCCGTCACATCACCGTTTTGCAGAATTTTCAGTGCCGCCACCAACTGCTGTTCAAAAAACGCCCCGCGACGGCCATCGTAGGCAAGTGTCGCCAGCGATTCGATCAGCGGGAAATCGCCCCGGAACGTGCCATAGGAACTTTCCAAGCCCCAGACGGCGACGACAATTTCCTTGTCAACGCCGTAGGCAGACTCGATCCGGTCCAGCAATTTGCGGTTTTGACGCAGCGCCTTCTTGCCATTTTCGACGCGGCTGTCGGACGCCGCACTGTCCAGATAATCCCAGATCGTCTTGGTGAATTCGCTTTGATTGCGGTCTTTGGTGATGACATCCGGGTTGTATTGCACGGCCTGAAACGCCCGGTCAAAGGTGCGCGCTGAAATGCCTTTGGCAAGTGCGCGGGCGCGAAACCCATTGATCCAGCTTTCAAGGCCGGCCTCTGATCCAACGCGCTGTATCACTTCGGGGCCCTTTTGCATTTGGAGCGCTGGCACAGACAAAAACGGCCCGCCAATGGCT
>JAYSPY010000115.1:0-9360 GCA_043721855.1 Pseudorhodobacter sp. | reverse complement strand
TGCGCGCCAGAACCACCGCTTTCGACATCACCTCAATCGCATCCGGGTATTCCGAACGAATGTACACAAATCCCTTGGTTGCCCCCACCGCGATACCCGCAATGATCATCCCTTCGATCAGGGTGAAGGGGTCGCCTTCCATCAGCATCCGGTCCGCGAAGGTGCCAGAATCCCCTTCATCGGCATTGCAAACAATGTATTTCCGGTCCGCCTTGGCCCCCGCCACCGTTTTCCACTTGATCCCGGTTGGGAATCCCGCGCCGCCACGCCCGCGCAGGCCACTGTCGGTGACCTCGGCAACCACAGCCTCCGGTCCCATCCCCAGCGCCTTTTGCAAGCCCACCAACCCGCCATGATCGCGGTATTCTGTTACCGACAGCGGGTCAATCACCCCAACCCGGGCAAACGTCAGCCGTGTTTGCCCGCGCATCCAGGGCAAATCGTCGGTTAGCCCCAACGCCTTCGGATGCACGGATAAATCGCCGAACAATCCCGCCACATCGGCCACGGCCACCCCACCAAATGCAACCCGACCTGCATCGGTGACAACCTCTACCAAAGGCTCCAGCCACACCATGCCGCGCGATCCGTTGCGCACCAATTCCACCGACACACCACGGCGCAAACCCTCGGCCACAATCGCCGCAGCCACGTCATCGGCACCAAGCGCTTTAGCCGCCGCATCAAGGGGCACATAAATCTTCATGCCCGCACCCCGCCAATCAGCGCATCCAGACGCGCCTTATCCACCCGGCCAAAAATCTTGCCATCCACCATCGCAGCCGGCGCGCAGGCGCACAGGCCAAGGCAAAAAATCGGCTCCAAAGTCACCGCGCCATCTGCCGTGGTGCCGTGCCAATCCACGCCCAACGCCGCCTTCGCATGGTCCGCCACCCGGTCAGCACCCATCGCCTGACAGGCCTCGGCGCGGCAAAGCTTCACCACATGCCGCCCGGCGGGTTCTACGCGAAAATCATGGTAAAACGACACCACGCCATGCACTTCTGCGCGGCTCAGGTTCAGGGCCTTGGCGATTATCGGCAGGGCATCTTGCGGCACATGGCCAAATTCCGCCTGCACCGCGTGTAAAATCGGCAAAAGCGGCCCTTCCAGCCCCGCATGCGCGTTCAAAATATCCTGCACTTGCGCTGCATTTACCTGCATTCTGGCTGATCTCCGATTGGTTGATTTTCTTCTACGCCAGTTGATAGGAAAATCAATAGTGATCTGCCGTCAATCAATAGAAGAAAGCTATCAAACCTTCACCTCGGCCACCCGTCGCGCCGCATCAATCAGCGCCGCCAAAATTGGCGTGTGCGGTTCGCGGTGCGCGGCAATCAGGCCGACCAGATGCTCGGCCTCCGGGGCCACAATCGGTATCGCGCAAAGCTGCCCGCCAACGGAAAACAGATCCGCCAGTTTTTTCGGCAATATACTCGCCCAATGACCAGACATCACATGCGCGATCAGGGTGATGGTGGAATTGCTTTCGACCGATGGCTGCACCGAAATGCCTGCCTCATTCAGGTGCTGCGCTACGATACGGCGGTTTTGCATGTCACTGGTAAGCAGGCATAAATTCACGCCGCCAAGATCGGCCCATGTCACCTGCGCGCGGTCGGAAAACGGCGTTCCGGGGGCACAAAGCAGCCGGTAAAATTCGGCATACAGCGGCACGGTTGTGACCCGTCCCAGTGGTTCATTATCCAGATAGGTGATGCCTGCGTCCAGTTCCAGCCGCTCTATCCCCGCCAGAATCTCCGCGCTTGTGCGCGACAGAACCGTCACCCGCACATTCGGGTGGCGCGCAATGAACGGTGCGGTCAAATCGGCCACCATGGGCAATGCGGTGGGAATAACCCCCAGCCGCAGATTGCCTGACAAGCCCGTGCGAACGGCGCGCATTTCATCCCGCAGCGCCCGCGCATCGCCCGAAATGCGCCGCGCCCAATCCAGCACGCGCAGGCCTTCGGGGGTCAGCCCCTGAAACCGTGATCCGCGAAAGACAAGCTGCACGCCAAGTTGGTCTTCCAACTGTTTGATGGCCGATGAAAGTGTGGGCTGCGTCACGCCGCACACATCGGCCGCACGGCCAAAATGCCGTTCGTTTGCAAGGGCTATGAACATCTCCAGTTTGTCGATCATCGCAGTGTTGTGCCCCCAAATCGTCGCACCTTCAACATAGGCTTGTTGAACCGCGCGTAGCGCCCTAAATCAGGGGAATGATGCGTTTTATTCCATTCACCAAAAAACCGCCCCTCGTGGCCGTAATCCGTTTGCAGGGCACCATTGCCGCCGGTGCGCGCGGCGGCCTGTCTGACGCAGCACTTGCCCCGCTGATTGAAAAAGCCTTCGCGCGCGGCAAACCCGCCGCTGTCGCGCTGGTGATCAATTCACCCGGTGGCTCTCCCGTGCAATCATCCCTGATCGCCGCCCGCATCCGGCGTTTGGCAGATGAAAAAGGCGTGCCCGTGCATGCCTTTGTCGAGGATGTGGCGGCATCTGGCGGCTATTGGCTGGCCTGTGCGGCGGATCATATCTGGGTTGATAACTCGTCGATCGTGGGGTCCATCGGTGTGATTTTCGCCAGCTTCGGGTTTCAGGATCTGATGACAAAACAAGGCGTTGAACGGCGGGTGGTCACGGCTGGCAAATCAAAAAGCCTGGCCGACCCGTTCTTGCCGCAAAAGCCCGAGGATGTGGCCCGCCTGATTGCGCTGCAAACCCCGATCCACAACGCGTTTATCGAACATGTCAAATCGCGTCGCGGGTCGCGGCTGACTGAGGGGGCCGATCTGTTCAACGCAGATGTCTGGGTCGGCCAAGGCGGCGTGGATGTGGGGCTGGTGGACGGCGTGGCGCATCTGGTGCCAAAACTAAAGCAGCTTTACGGCGACAAGGTCCGCCTTTTGCCCTACGGTCAGCGCCGCACCCTTGCACAAAGGTTCGGCATGCAATTGACAGACACCGCCCTGTCGGCAATCGAGGATCGCGCACTTTGGTCGCGTTACGGGTTATGATATGCCGCTAAAACTGATCCTTTTGTTCCTGATCGTCATGGCGATAATTGCCATGTTTGGCCGATTGCGCTTTCCCGGAGCCAGCGCCAGACCCAAATTCTGCCCCAAATGCGGGCGTCATCTGATCGGCAAGGGCGATTGCACCTGCCGCAAGCGGGCGTAGCCTATGCGCGCGTTGGTAACTGGTGCAGGCAAGCGCTTGGGGCGCGCCATGGCGCTGTATCTGGCCGGGCGGGGCTATGACGTGGCCGTGCATTACGCCACCTCAAAGGCCGAGGCGGGTGCAGTTGTCGATGAAATCACGGCCATGGGCCGCAAAGGTGCCATCCTACAGGCCGATCTGTTGGTCGAGGCTGAAACCCAAACGCTTGTTGCCCGCGCCAATGCCGCCTTGAATGGCCCGCTGACCCTGCTGATCAACAACGCGTCAATCTTTGAATACGACAGCTTGCAATCCGCCACCCGCACCTCTTGGGATCGCCATTTAGAAAGCAACCTGCGCGCACCCTTCGTGCTGAGCCAAGCCTTTGCAGCCCAAGCCCCGCTTGCCATGCCCGACGAAAACGGTGAAGGCACCGCGCAAGCCATGATCCTGAACATGATTGACCAGCGCGTGTTGAAACTGACCCCTGAATTCATGTCCTACACCATCGCGAAAATGGGTCTTTGGGCGTTGACCCAAACCGCAGCCCAAGCGCTTGCCCCCCATATTCGTGTCAATGCCATCGGCCCAGGTCCGACCCTGCAAGGCACCCGCCAATCGCTGGAGCATTTTACAAAACAACGTGGCGCCACGGTCTTGCAACGCGGTGTAAATGCCAATGATGTAACGGCTGCATTGGGATATTTTCTTGATGCCCGCGCCGTCACCGGGCAGTTGATCTGCGTCGATGGTGGCCAACATCTGGCTTGGAAGACCCCCGATGTGCTGGGTCTTGAATAGCGCAAAAATCCACCGCGCAATAAAGTTGTGCACTTTTGGCCCTACGTTCACAAACGCGTCATAGAAACCCTTGATTAATCAGGCCTTTTCAAGGCACATGACAATCTTTCAAGCAATATCAATGCTTTGATATAACGCCTAAAAAATAGGCATATAGGCGAAAGGGGCCGAAAACAAGGACATTAAGCCCCTCCCATAATGTTCTCCGCAGACTTATCCACAGAATTGGTGGACAGATTTTCTCTTGCCACCATGGAAATATCATTGCAGCCATGGCAGGGAATCGACGGCACCCATGAAGGCGGCACCCCCGTGCAAGACACAGACCCAACACCAGACAATATCCCCAAAGGCCATGCGGTTATTCAAGCCTATCTGAAAACTTTGGATGGCTCTCCGGGGGTTTACCGGATGCTCGATACCCAGTCGCAGGTGCTGTATGTCGGCAAAGCGCGCAACCTGAAGGCGCGTGTTTCCAACTATGCGCGCCCCTCGGGGCATTCGGGGCGTATTGCCCGGATGATAAGCGAAACCGCCACCATGATGTTTCTGACCACCCGCACAGAAACCGAAGCGCTGCTGCTGGAACAAAACCTGATCAAGCAACTAAAACCGCGCTACAATGTGTTGCTGCGCGATGACAAAAGCTTTCCCAACATCCTGATCCCAACGGATCACGCCTTTCCGATGATCCGCAAACACCGGGGCAAAAAATCTGACAAAGGTGCCTATTTCGGCCCCTTCGCCAGCGCCGGGGCGGTCAACCGCACGCTGAACCAGTTGCAACGCGTGTTCCTGCTGCGCACTTGCACCGATGCCACCTTCGATGCACGCACCCGGCCTTGCCTGTTGTTCCAGATAAAACGCTGTGCCGCCCCTTGCGTGGGCAAGGTATCAGCGCCCGATTATGCAGCCCTCGTCGGCGATGCGACCAATTTCCTGAACGGCAAAACCACAACCGTTCAATCCAACCTTGCCAAAACCATGATCGCCGCATCCGAGGCGATGGAATTTGAACGTGCCGCCGCCCTGCGCGACCGTATCAAGGCGCTGACGCAGGTGCAGCAGACCCAGGGCATCAATCCCGCCGGCGTGGCCGAGGCGGACGTGATCGCCCTGCATCTGGATCAGGGGCAGGCCTGCGTGCAGGTGTTTTTCATCCGCGCCAACCAAAGCTGGGGCAACCGCGATTTTTACCCCAAAACCGGCGCAGGGGCCGAAGCGCCCGAGATTATGGAAGCCTTCCTTGCCCAGTTTTATGACGACAAGGAACCGCCCCGCCTGATCTTGCTGTCGCATGCCGTGGAAAACCCTGATCTGGTCACGGCGCTGCTTTCAGACCGGGCCGGGCGGCGCGTGACCATGGGCGTGCCCCAACGCGGTGAAAAGGCAAATCTGGTGGAAAACGCCGCACGGAATGCCCGCGAAAGTCTGGCCCGCCGCATGGCCGAAAGTTCTACGCAAACCAAACTGCTGAATGGCCTTGCCGACGCATTCGATCTGGACGCCCCGCCCAAACGGATCGAGGTTTACGATAACTCCCACATCCAAGGCACCAACGCCGTCGGCGGCATGATCGTGTCGGGGCAGGATGGGTTTCTGAAATCGCAATACCGCAAGTTCAACATCAAATCCGAAGCTGGGGCGAACAGCGATGATTTCGGCATGATGAAAGAAGTGCTGACCCGCCGCTTTGAACGCCTGCTGAAAGAAGATCCCGATCGCAAATCCGACGCGTGGCCAGACCTGTTGCTGATCGACGGCGGGGCAGGGCAGGTGAGCGCCGTGGCAGGCATCATGGCTGATCTCGGCGTTGATGATATCGCCATGGTCGGCGTCGCCAAGGGTGTGGACCGCGACGCTGGCAAAGAAGAATTCCACCGCGCAGGCAAGCCCGTCATGGCGCTGCGGATGAACGACCCGGTGCTATACTTCGTGCAACGCCTGCGGGACGAGGCGCACCGCTGGGCCATCGGCGCGCACCGCGCCAAACGCGCGAAAGCCATTTCCGCCACGCCGCTGGATGATATCCCCGGCATCGGCGCGACGCGTAAGCGCGCCCTTCTGGCGCATTTCGGCTCTGCCAAGGCGGTGGCGCGCGCAGGCGTCCCCGACCTGACAGCGGTGGCTGGCATTTCCGAGGCAATGGCGCAAACGATCAGCGATTATTTCAGCGAACGCGGATAGGGCGACCGTCAAATCGCCCCGCTCATCGCACCCCTTTCGGGCGCTTTTCGCTTATCCCAGCGAAGACGGCCCGAAAGGGGCGCGAAGAGCGGGCACGTATGGCTTGCCTGCAATCAAGGAAGGTGCTGTCACTCTCTTGGCGTGTGCTGACAGATTGGGAGTTTTAATCAGCAAAACAATTTCGGTGACAGAAATTTTTTCTTCCATCCCCACTCACAATTCAAGTCGCGGAAATCGCTAGAATCTCCCTGACTGTCGCCATCTGACCAACAAGAAAAGCCATATTGCGCTTGAAGAAATTCTTGATGATGCGGCCAGTAAATGGCCGATTTGTTAAAGATCAGCATCCCATGTGGTGCCCCAACATCTTAGATACGGGCAACAGAAGCTATCGAAACCCCACCTGGCAGCGCGACGACAAACCCGCCTTCAATCGTCAGTCCAAACATGGCACAGCCATCGACTAAAAATTCCAGTTGATTTGCCACTGCTTACGCCTCGCTACTCAAGTCGTTAAATTTGGTATGAACAGCCAGCGATGAATCGGCAAAGTCGCGGCGTAGGTCGGCGGCCAGAACCAAAGTCAGTTCGGCGCTGCCCTATGGCGCGCCCATTGGTCGAACGGCATCCGGAATGCTTCATCGCGGGCGTCATAGACATAGCGCGGTTTGTGGCCGCGCCCTTGAAGCGTATCCCATGTGCGGGCAGGCAAAGACCAGATCGGCGCGCGGCCAAGGCGGGCAAGATAGGCCGTTGTCCGTTCCAACTGCGACCTTTCCCGCACCAGTCCGAATTCGGCGCTTTGATAGTATCCTTTGGCAAACCCCGCCTCGATACGGTCCAGCAATGCCGTCATATCTGGAAATACTGCGCGCGGATCACCGCCAAGCGACTTGCGCCCCTCGTAATAGGTCACATCCAGATCCAGCAGCATGGCCAGAATCGTGGCGCGGTCAGCATTGGGTTGGTCGGCGATACACATCATCAGAGACAGATCATCGCTTTCCCAAGCATAGCCTTTGACCAATTCGTGCCATTCAGCCGGGCTTTGGCGACGCAGCCAAGCAACACTGTCCAAACCACCATCGCCCAAAGCACAAACAGCAGGAAATGCGCGCCATTCCTGTAGCCGTGCTTTGCGGCTTATGACATTTTGCGCGCGTGCTGTATCTGACCGCTCAATCAAGCCCACAATAACGACTCCCCGACCTGTATTTGTCTGCCAGCCGTGGCGTCAGACTTCGTCGAAACTGTGGTCAGATATGGCTTTTGCAGGGCGTTTGGGGGGAAATGGAAACAGACGGTTGGCCGCCGCAAGACTACTTTGATCGGGCGCAACAATAGCCACAACCAAAGCGGCGATGAAACATGGCTGTTGGCGTATTTGGGCACTCTGTCCAAAGCCAATGCGCGGCAGTTTCACGACCAGACCTGCTGACAGGCACTTTGCCGCCAAATTCCTTGCGGTTTGTATCAAAATAAGCCCGCGAAACCCTTTATATTTCATTGGTAAAATTTTAAAAATATTGCGAAAGCAATTGGTTATAATCTTCAGCACGCGTGCGATCATCATCCAAAACACACCCCTTCCCCCCAGCCCCCCCATCGGCTACGACTTTCCCATGAAGTGGACGATCCCAAACATCCTCACCGTGCTTCGGCTGGCCGCTGCCCCCGGTGTGCCTTTGATGTTTCTGTATTTTCACCGCCCCTCCGCCGATTGGCTGGCGCTGACCCTGTTCATATGCGCGGCGATTACCGATTATTTTGACGGCTATCTTGCCCGACTGTGGAAACAAGAATCCAAATTCGGCACCATGCTTGACCCTATCGCTGACAAAGCCATGGTCGTGATCGCCTTGCTGATCATTACCGGTTATTCCGGCATGAATCCGTGGCTGATTTTGCCCGCCACGGTGATCTTGTTCCGCGAGGTTTTCGTCGGCGGATTGCGCGAATATCTGGGATCGAAGGCCGGGCTTTTGAAGGTTACGAAGCTGGCAAAATGGAAGACGACTGCCCAGATGGTTGCCATCGCCGTGCTGTTTCTGGGCACCGGGTTGGAGCATATCGAAGGCATAGCCCGGCAGGGTATGACCGTTGATGAATATGCTGTCGCCGTCGGGAAAGGCTTGGCAGACCCGATCAGATCTTGTGGCGCGAGGGGGTGTTCATCCTGGGCAACTTTGGCGGGATTGGTGTTGATCTGGATCGCAGCCGCCCTTACGGCCATCACGGGTTGGGATTATTTCAACAAATCACGCCCGTTCCTGAGGGATGACGGATGATAGATATTCTGTATTTCGCTTGGGTCCGCGAACGCATCGGCTTGCCCCGGGAAACGGTCGAGACGGCTGCCATAACAGTGGCGGGGTTGATTTCGGAACTGTCGGCGCGCGAAGAAAGATACGCCTTGGCCTTTTCAGACTTGGCCAGCCTTCGGGTGGCGCTGGATCAGGATTTGGCCGATTTTGATGCGCCTTTGAAAGGGGTGCGTGAGGTCGCGTTTTTCCCGCCGATGACGGGGGGATAACATGCGGTTGATCGTGAATGAGGCGGCGTTTGATCCGGGGTTTGAGGCGAATGATTTCACCGCCAAAACGGCTGGAGCTGGGGCGATTGTCACATTCACGGGGCTGGTCCGCGGTGAAGCGGCATCGGTTGCTGGGATGATGATCGAACATTATCCGGGCATGACCGAAAAGGCGATTTCGGCGATCATGGAGCAGGCTCGGGCGCGGTGGAGTCTGATCGATGTTTTGGTGATCCACCGGTTCGGAAAGCTGGCGGTGGGGGCGCCGATTATGATGGTGGCGACGGCCGCCGTGCATCGAAGTGATGCGTTTTTGGCAGCGGATTTCCTGATGGATTATTTGAAATCGCGCGCCCCGTTCTGGAAAAAAGAAATCGGGGTGGACGGGGAAATTTGGGTTGCCTCGAAAGCGCAAGATGAAGCGGCGTTGAAGCGGTGGTAAGGGGATGCCGCAAGCGTGCGATATTTTCTAAAACGCTAATTTAAATTAATAAATATAACTTTTACTGAATTTTAATGCCCTTAGGGCACCTTCGGCATCTTGTGACATTGCCCCCCATCCCAGCCCTCCCCACCGGGGCTAGGCGATTCACACATTTCTGAGCCTCCATCCGTGGGCGAGGGATTTGAAGTATTGGAGACCGTGGCGGAAGGTTATCGGGCCGGGCGGTTTGGAT
>JAYSPY010000114.1:0-6874 GCA_043721855.1 Pseudorhodobacter sp. | reverse complement strand
GCCGGGAACGCGGCCGGGAACGCGGAATGACGCCCCCGCTTTCCGACATTCGCATTATCGCCGACGATCTGACAGGTGCGCTTGATGCTGCGGCCCCTTTTGCCGCGCCCGGTCAACCTGTCGGGCTGGTGCTGCCCCGCCATCCAGCGCCTGCAAGGCCGATGCTGACCATCAGCACGGAAAGCCGCGACCTGCCCGTTGAAAGTGCGGGTGCCGCAACGGCCATGGCCTGCGCCACACTGGGTGCAGTCCCGGCAACGGCACCGCCGCTGTGGATGAAGAAGGTGGACAGCGTCCTGCGCGGCCACCCCTTTGCGGAAACCGCACAGGCCTTGCAGACCCTGGGGCTGGCGCGCTGCATCTTTGCGCCTGCATTTCCGGCCATGGGCCGGGTTACGCAGGGCGGGTATCAGATGGTGCGGCAGGGCACCCGATGGATGCCGACAGAGGTGTCGGATATTGTCGCCGGATTCGCCTCATTCGGGATTTTGGCCGCGCGCGAAGCGGACGACCAGGCTGCCGATGCCACCGTCATCGTGATCGACGCCAATACGCAGGCTGATCTTGACGACGCTGTGCGACGCTGGGCGGGGGTGGCAGGGGTGCTTTGGGCTGGAAGCCGCGGACTTGCCGAGGCCATGGCTGGCCCGGTCATCGCTTTGCCGCCGCCGCAACTCGCCTTTGTGGTCATCGGCACAACCCATCCAGCCACCCGCGCACAGGTGACGGCGGCGTGGTCGCGGCTCGATCGAGCCCCGGACGCCGGACCGATCCGCGCTGCGGCAAAGCGCTGCCTGTTGATCGACCCGGTCCCGGTGTCAGCAACTGCCGCAGCCACCCGGCAGGCATTACACGACTGCACCTTACGTCTTGATGTCGGGGCGATGGCGGGGCGGGGCCTGTTCGTTGCAGGCGGCGACACGCTTTCCGTCCTGCTTGACGCCGCTATGGCATCCAGCCTCGACTGTCTTGGCGAGGTCAGCGCTGGCTTGCCGCTGTCGATCATACGCGGCGGCGCGCTTGATGGTATTCCACTTGTCTCGAAGTCCGGAGGTTTCGGAGATCACGCCTTGATCGCCCGTATGGTCGCTGCGACCACGTGTTGACCATGGTCAAAGGACCACTGTGGGCCCAAAACCGGGGGCCCAAAGATGATCGGCGTCGACATCGGCCACGCGACGGTGCGGTTTTGGTGGAACAGGTTTGGCCCGCTGTTTGCTGCCAGGAACCGCCGGAACCGCGCCGCTGCTCTTTCTGAGTGGCGCCAACTCTGCGCAGCCTGAGACCGGGTCGGTTTGAGAAAACTGAGACCGGTTAGCATTCGTCTGACAGCACCCAGTCGGAGGGTGACGCGAAGACCTGAGACGCATAGACTTGCCGGACGTAATACCACAAGGGGAGCGAAATTCATGAAAGACCTGGCCGACACACCGGCGACTGCCGCCGTCACCGCGGCGCTTGACGCCTTGGGCACGGCGCTGGAACGTGGCGATGTCGCCGCCGCCGTCGCCCTTTTTGAACCGGACGGATACTGGCGCGATCTGGTCGCGATGACCTGGAACATCGCAACGATGGAAGGGCAGGCCGCCATCGCCGCCATGCTGACCGCCCAGCTTGCCGCGCAGCGCCCGACCGGCTGGCACATCACCCCCGGCGAACCTGCCGAAGAGGCGGGCGGCGTGGTGCAGGCCTCGATTGGTTTTGAAACCGCGACCGGCATCGGCGAAGGCCACATCCGTCTGCGCGATGGCAAGATCCATACCCTGCTGACCTCGCTGAAGGGGCTGCGGGATTTTCCCGAACCCGTGGGCACCGCCCGCGCGCCCGGCGTGGTGCACGGTGCCAGCGCAACCCGCCAGACCTGGGCCGAGGCGCGTGCCGCCGAAACCGCAAGCCTGGGCCACACGATTCAGCCCGAGGTGGTGATCATCGGCGGCGGGCAGGGCGGCATTGCGCTTGCGGCGCGGCTGCGGCAGTTGAACGTGGCCACGATCGTGGTGGAAAAGAACCTGCGCGCGGGGGATAGCTGGCGCAACCGCTACAAATCGCTGTGTCTGCATGACCCGGTCTGGTATGACCACCTGCCCTATCTGCCGTTTCCCGCGAACTGGCCGGTCTTTGCCCCCAAGGACAAGCTGGGCGACTGGCTGGAAATGTATGTGCGCGTGATGGAACTGACCTATTGGGCCTCCACCACCGCGCAATCGGCGCGGTATGATCAGGCTGCGGGCCATTGGGTCGTGCGTGTCATCCGCGACGGCCAGGAGGTGGTTCTGACCCCCCGCCATCTGGTGCTGGCCACCGGCATGTCAGCCAGGGCGAACATCCCGCGGTTTGCGGGGCAAGACATTTTCCGCGGCGAGCAGCAGCATTCCAGTCGCCACCCCGGCCCCGATGCTTACCGCGGCAAGAAGGTCGTGGTGATCGGGTCCAACAACTCGGCCCATGACATCTGCGCCGCCCTGTGGGAAGGCGGCGCCGATGTGACCATGGTGCAGCGGTCCAGCACCTGTATCATGCGGTCCGGCCCGTTGATGAAACACGGCCTTGGCGCGCTTTACTCGGAAGAGGCGGTCGCGGCAGGTATCACGACGCACAAGGCCGACATGATCTTTGCCTCGGTGCCCTATGCAATAATGCCTGCGGCGCATAAACCGACCTATGACACCATCCGCACTGAGGACGCCGATTTCTATGCGGCGTTGGAAAAGGCGGGTTTCGCCTTGGATTTCGGGGTGGATGACAGCGGTTTGTTCATGAAATACGTGCGCCGGGGGTCGGGATACTACATCGATGTGGGGGCCAGCCAACTGATTATCGACGGAAGCATCAAGCTGAAGGCGGGGCAGGTCGATCACCTGACCGAAACCGCAGTGGTGCTGGCCGACGGCACCGAACTGCCCGCCGATCTGGTGATCTATGCCACCGGATATGGCTCGATGAACGGCTGGGCCGCTGATCTGATCAGCCAGGAAGTGGCGGACAAGGTGGGCAAATGCTGGGGCATCGGGTCCGGCACCCCCAAGGACCCCGGGCCATGGGAGGGTGAGTTGCGCAACATGTGGAAACCCACGCAGCAAGAGGCGCTGTGGTTTCATGGCGGCAACCTGCACCAGTCGCGGCACTATTCGGCACCACTGGCCCTGCAGATCAAGGCGCGGCTCGCGGGGCTGGACACGCCGGTCTACGGTCTGCAAGAAGTGCATCACCTGTCATGATAGCGGGGGGCGGCGGCCCTGCGGCACCGCCCCTTCGGCCCGGTTCAGGCGGCCCGGTTCACGCGGCCAGAAAGCTTGCGACCCCTGCGTTGAAGCGAGGCGCGTCTTCATGGAACATGAAATGCCCGCCACCCTGACCGGCCTCGAAAATCTCCAGTTCTGCCCCCGGAATCTGCGCCGCGATCCAGACTTGCGAGGCGACAGAAAAGATGCGGGCCTGGGCCCACCACCACCGGGTGGGCAGGCGGATCGTGGGGATCATGTCGCGCCGGGGCGCTGTCAGGGCAAAATGGCTTGAGCGGAGCATGGCCGTCACCTGGTCCCGGAGCATGAGCAAACCCAGCCCTTTCCGCTATTGCAAGACCTCGCCCGCAATCATTCGCCTGGCAGGGTGCTGAAAAAGTCCGGAGCGCCCCGATTTCTTTCCCAGAAACCAGAAAAATTGCCCGAAAGGGGCCGAAAATGTCAGGAAAATGGACTTTTGTGGCGGTCTGGCGGAAGATTTTCCTCCAAACAGGGGCCCGAAAATCCTTTCTCAGCAGCCTGCCAGTGGTGATGCTGTACGTCCGATACCCGCTTTCGCTGCGCGACGTCGAAGATATTCTGCACGAAAGTAGCGTCGACATCGGCCACGAGACGGCGCAGTTCTGGTGGAACCTGATTGGCCGGATGTTTGCTGCCGAGATCCGCCTGAAACGGGTCTTGTCGCGTATTTGTGCCGCCCCGAAGGCTTGGTCAGGCGACAAGGTGTAATAGGCCCAAGGGCTCTTACCGCGCATTGCGGGCAGGCCCGCAGCAGGCGCCCAGTCCGCAACCGCCCAGTCAGGCGCGGCCTGAATTACCTGTCGGTCTGGATGCTGATGTGCCCTTGCCTTACGGCGTTCCGCCTATCGGCAACGGAGCGAGAAACTCTCCCCCGGAGAGTTTCCAGATCGGTCCGGGAAGGGAAAGCTGGGTTGGAGCGGTTCGAAAATGGTATCCTACCGCTTGCTATTTTTTGAAGGCTGCAATTGATTGAAAGACTGCCGCTATTGCCATAACAACTGTCAATAACAACAAATATCTATTTTGTTTAACGCTATCGTTATGTCGCCGCTCTTCGAGTTCAAAGTTAGAGATTGACGCGACCGCTAATCCACTCAATTTAAATTCGTGCATACTGTTTTGTTCAAGTTCACCAGTTGCAACGAGAGATTCCAACACTAACCAAAACCGCGCGCTCACTTCTTCAAGGTTTGGATGTCCGTAGACGCGATTACCATGGAATTCTGCAAAAAGTCCAACAATGCTTTTAAACGAACCAATAAATAAAATTCCATTATTTTTCTTCGCTTCAGACAGATGTATCTCTATCAATTTTCGTAATACATCCGTTCGATCTTGCCTAAAGCGAGTTCTATAGTTGTAGATTTTTTGATAAGCCCAATCTTTGAAGTATAATCGCTGTGGAAAAAAGGTAAGTTCCGAAAGCAGAAAATCCCTTAACCCAGCATACTCAATTTTATTATACCCATAAAATCTTGTGGTCTTAAGACACCAAGAGTCTAATTTTTCGATAGGAAAAGAAACAGGCAAATCAAAGATCACACCGTTAGATGCCATTCCTCTGAATGAAATTTTGTCAATCTCGTCCAACATAATTTCTTGATCAGTGCTAATGTTTTTTAAGAACGAAACAAAAAAATTAGTTTTGGAAGAATAGGAAAACTGCTCAGGAGCCTTACGCTTAAGGCCCATTTTTAACACTTGAATTTTGATTTTCCGTTTGAGCCCCTCAAACATCCAACTCCTCCACAAACCGCGCGTTTTCCTGAATATACTGATACCGCAGTTCGGGTTTTTTGCCCATCAGACGCTCCACCAGATCGCCCGTCTCGCCCGGTGCGTCTTCGTCAATGCTCACCCGGATCAACTTCCGCGTCAAAGGGTTCATCGTGGTGTCTTTCAGGTCTTTGGCGTCCATCTCGCCCAGACCCTTGAACCGTTGCACGTCTATTTTACCTTTTCCACCCAGACCCTTGGCCAGCATCCGCTCTTTTTCAGCGTCGTCGGCGACATAGAGACGTTCTGCACCTTGGGTCAGGCGATACAGCGGCGGGCAGGCCAGAAACAGGTGGCCCTTGTCGATCAGCGGGCGCATTTGGGTGAAGAAAAACGTCATCAGCAGGCTGGCGATATGGGCGCCGTCAACGTCGGCGTCGGTCATGATGATGATCTTTTCATAGCGCAGATCATCGACCTTGAAGCGGGTGCCCATTTGCACGCCCAGCGCCTCGCATATATCGCGAATTTCGGAATTGTCGTTGAGTTTGGCAGAGGCAGCGCCAAGCACGTTGAGGATTTTGCCTTTTAACGGCAGCAGGGCTTGGGTTTCGCGCGACCGCGCGCCTTTGGCGGAACCGCCTGCGGAATCGCCTTCGACAATAAACAATTCGGTGCCTTCGCGGGTTTTACTGGAGCAGTCGGTTAATTTCCCCGGCAGGCGGAGTTTTTTGGTGGCGGTTTTGCGTTGGGTTTCTTTTTCCTGTTTGCGCTTCAGGCGTTCTTCGGCGCGCAGCACCAGAAAATCCATGATCGCACCAGCGGATTTGGTGTCATTGGCAAGCCAGGTGTCGAAATGGTCGCGCACGGCCAACTCAACATATCTGGTGGCTTCCTCGGTCGCCAAGCGGTCTTTGGTTTGGCCGACGAATTGCGGCTCGCGGATGAAAACCGATATCAAGGCGCAGCCGCCGGTCAGCATATCGTCGCGGGTAATCAATTCCGCTTTGCGGTTTTTGGTGAGTTCACCGTAGGCGCGGATGCCTTTTAATATCGCGGACCAGAAACCGAATTCATGCGTGCCGCCTTCGGGGGTGGGGACGGTGTTGCAATAAGATTGCAGAAAGCCGTCACGCACCGGGGACCAGTTGATTGCCCATTCCACCGAGCCGGGGACGTTGAATTTATCGGGGAAGCCGACTTTGCCCGCGAAGGGCCGGTCAGCATAGGTGGTGGTTTTATCCAGCGTGTCGGACAGGTAATCAGCAAGGCCGCCGGGGAAGTGAAATGTCGCCTCCATCGGGGTGTCGCCATCGGGGATGGCCGATTTCCAGCGGATTTCCACCCCGGAAAACAGGTAGGCCTTGGAGCGGACCATTCTTAGCAAACGCGATGGGCGGAAATGGTGGCTGCCGAAAATGTCTGCGTCAGGGTGGAAGGTGACGCTTGTGCCCCGGCGGTTGGGGGCGGCGCCGATTTTTGCGATTGGCCCCATCGGTTTGCCGCGCGAAAAGGTTTGCGCGTAAAGTTCCTTGTTGCGGGCAACCTCGACATACAAATGGTCCGACAGCGCGTTGACCACGGAGGAGCCGACGCCGTGCAGGCCGCCGGAGGTTTCATAGGATTTGCCGTTGAACTTGCCGCCGGAATGCAGGGTACACAGGATCACCTCCAGCGCGGATTTGTCGGGGAATTTGGGGTGGGGATCGACCGGAATGCCCCGGCCATTGTCGCGGATCGTCAGGGCACCATCGGCGTGCAGTTCAACCTCGATGCGGTTGGCGTGACCGGCCACGGCTTCATCCATCGAGTTGTCGAGGATTTCGGCGGCGAGGTGGTGATAGGCGCGTTCATCAATGCCGCCGATATACATGCCGGGGCGCAGGCGCACGGCT
>JAYSPY010000113.1:0-16528 GCA_043721855.1 Pseudorhodobacter sp. | reverse complement strand
TTCCGTGGCTAACGGCGGTATGGACCCCGGACCGGGCAATCCGCTGGGGGCGCGCGCACTTTACCTGTTCAAGGATGGTGTCGACACGCTGTACCGCATCCACGGCGATGCCGCCCCCCGCGAACTGGGCAAGGCCGTATCTTCCGGATGTATCAGGATGCTTAATCAAGACGTCATTGATCTTCACAAACGCGCCAAACATGGGGCGGATGTTATAGTTCTTGCCTCCACCAAGCCGTCGATCCTGAACCAGATCTATTAGTCTATGCGGCAGGCGTGACCTTGGGTTTGATAACCGGGGTCGTGTTTTGGGCGACGATCATGGTGAAAATTTCGTTGATACAAGGTATGAAAGCATTCTTTTGCAACCCCTTACCCCCCGTAACACACGTGATACTAATAAAAAAAGCCCCATCCTGACAACAGGATGGGGCAGGTATATTCCAGAAAATCCAGAATACAGGCGGTTCGAATAAACTCCGGATTCTAGTTCGGCCGGCCAGCCTGATCGGCCTCCATCTCGGCCCGGATTTGTTGGCGCAGGATATCAATCGGAACCATCTTCCCGTCCCGTTTGAAATGCCAATACGTCCACCCATTGCAAGACGGCGCGCCTTCCAGATGCGCGCCCACCTGATGAATGGATCCCTTCACATCGTTGCCGATCAACGTCCCGTCCGCGCGGACCGTCACCTTGAAACGGTTGCCGATCGAAAACAGCGCCTCCCCCGGCCGCAGCATGCCGCGCTCCACCACCTGCCCGAACGGAACCCTCGGCTCGTTTCGTTTCGATCCGGTGATCTCAAGCGCCGAGGCATCAAACTTCCGCACCCTTGCCAGCCGTTCCGCCGCCACCTTGCGGTAGCTTTCCTCGCGCTCAATCCCGATGAAATCCCGCCCCAGCATCTTGGCCACCGCCCCCGTCGTGCCGGTGCCAAAGAACGGGTCCAACACCACATCGCCGGGGTTGGTCGTCGCAATCATCACCCGGTGCAGCAGACTTTCCGGCTTTTGCGTCGGATGCGCCTTATCGCCGTTGCTGTCTTTCAGCCGTTCATGCCCGGTACAGATCGGCAGCACCCAGTCCGACCGCATCTGAACGCCGTCATTCAAGGCCTTCTGCGCCTCATAATTGAAGGTGTATTTCGATGTCTCATCCCGCCCGGCCCAGATCAGCGTTTCATGCGCGTTCGTCAGGCGTTTGCCGCGAAAGTTCGGCATCGGGTTGGATTTGCGCCAGACCACATCGTTCAGCAGCCAGAAGCCTTGATCCTGCAAAGCCGCCCCGACGCGGAAAATATTGTGATAGCTGCCAATCACCCAAATCGCGCCATTCGGTTTCAACAACCGCTTCGCCGCCGCCAGCCACGCCTTGGTGAATTTATCATACGCCTCGAAACTGCTGAACTGATCCCAGTGATCATCGACGGCATCGACCAAGGAATTATCCGGCCGGTGCAGATCGCCCTTCAGCTGCAAATTATAAGGCGGGTCCGCGAAAATCAGGTCAACCGACCCTGCGGGAAGGCTGTTCATCACCTCAACACAGTCACCACCCAGTATCTGGTTCAGCGGAAGCACCGCCACTTCCGCTGCCTTCAATTTGCTCGTCATCTCTGCCCTAACCCGGCTTTAGCGCCGATTTGTTAAGGGTCAGGATGAGTCATTAGCGATTCGCCGTCAAATTCTTTATTGAATCAAGGGGTTACGAATTATACTTGCTACAACATCTTGTAGACCGGCGCAAACGAACGCCTATGGTGAGGGGTCACACCAAGCCTGACGAGCGCCTGCCTATGCGCCAATGTCGGATAACCTGCGTTGGTTTCCCATCCATAACCGGGGTGCTGTTGCGCCAAATCCACCATTATGGCATCGCGCGCCACCTTGGCCACGATAGACGCCGCCGCAATCGACAGGCTGCGCAGATCGCCTTTGACGATGGCTAAGCTGCAACAAGGCATCCCATTGGGGATCATGTTTCCGTCGATCAGGGCAAAATCGGCTGGTTTCAACAAGCCCTGAATTGCGCGGATCATGGCAAGATGGCTGGCCCGCAGGATGTTCAGGCTATCGATTTCTTCCACCGACGCATGGGCAATGCAAACATCTGCCACCGCAAACAAAGCGGCGGACAGTGAAATACGCCGCGCTTTCGTCAGCAGCTTAGAATCGTTTAAACCTGCAGGAATGGCATCGGGGTTTAACCACACCGCAGCCGCTGTGACGGGGCCTGCCAAGGGGCCACGGCCTACTTCATCAACGCCGACCACTCGCATGGCACCCATCTGTTGGGCTTCGGTCTCAAACTGATAGTCAGGGGATGTGCGCTGTAACATGGCGGCACCAAACCGCAAGCCACACAAAAGCGAAAGCACAAAAGCGGGGGTGAAAGCTGCTCATCCCTTTCACCCCCAAGGTGAGGCGCAGACCCGTTACCGGGCACCCGCACCTGGGACATCGGGCCTTAGTAAACGCGGGTTATAAAACCGGCATCATTCAGGCATTGTTCGGGGAAGAATTTATCGGCGCGGCCATAAATCCGGATGTCTGTCGAACATCCGCTTGGCAGGATGAAGTTGAAGCCCTCTTCGCGCAGACAACGCTCGCCATACCCTGTCACCGACCCGCGACCAGAGCCGAATTCAATCGCACAAACGCCCGGAACCCGACGGGACTGCACGGGTGTAGGCGGCGGTGTATGATGCTTGTTTTTTTTCACCGATTTGGCGATCAGGGCGATGGCGGCAATCGCAGCCAGCGCTTTCAAAGCGTCGTTGCCGCGACGGTCGGCCTGGGCTGGTGCCGCTGACGCAACGATCATGGCAAGCGCCGTGATCGCGGCCACCAGCCACGCCATGGGCCGGCTGCGGGATGATACCCTGGCGCTATTTGTCAAACTGCCGCGGATATAAGCGGTTTCAGCTAGGGTCATGGATACGGTCATAGCGGGCTCCTGTCAGTTTTTATCGCGTGGGGCTGGGGCGGCAAGCCAAGTGTCGAACGTCTTGACCAAATATTGGGTCAGACTCCGACGGACAGGCAATATCGCCGCATTGCTATGCGATAACATCGTCGCGCGGCCCCATTGTCATTGAATATCAAATGCCATTTGCCCCATATGGTTGCATCAGACAGGAGCGTATGATGAAAGCCCCCTTCCTTGCCCACCTTGCCGCAGTGATTTTTCTGGCGTCGCCGGCTGGTGCAGACTGCTTCGCAGATTACAAGGCCAAGCAAGATGATCCCTTGCGACTACATTACGGTGTGGCACAGGTGTCTGACGGCAACTGCGATACCTCTGGTGCTGCGGGCGAACTTGCGCCACGGCTTGCCGATGCGGGGTGGACGCTGCTGAATATTATCTCCACATTCGGGCCTGAAGGTCTGGATGAAAGGAAAGCGAGTGCCGGGGACAACTTCCTCCGCTACTGACAGTCTGCGCGCGGGCAACCGTGTGGTGGCGGGCGGTATTGCGGCCATCGTGCTGATTTTGCTTGGGGCGGCGGTGTTTCTGTTTGTGAACCTGCCGGATGGCAACGCGTTCAATGCACGGGTGGAGCGTATCTTCATTGAAAACAATGATTTGCGCGCTGGATCAGACATAAAATTGCTGGAAATTCTGGCGCAATCGGGCACGTCATTTTCAGAGGTGCTGAACAGCTATCGGTCTGTAATCTTCGTGCTGCTGGTGTTTTCCACTGCTCTTTTGTTGGCGGCTTTGGTGTTTTTGGTGACGATCATTACCCAGAACCGCCGCATATCCGCGATCCAGCGGTCCGGTATACAAGTTGCATCGATGCTGATCAGCCGGGAAAGCCGCGCGGTGTATATCAACGATATGGAATTCGCCCTGACCGAGGCGGCGCTGGAGACGCTGTCGGTGTTGGCCGAGGCGCGAATGGATGATGAAGTGATGACAGGCGCGCAAATTGAAGGCGTAATCTCTGGCCGCGACGCCGCCGATTGCGACGAGGCGGCCGGGGCCACGCGCATCAAACGCCTGCGCGATGCGCTTGGCAATCAGTTGGTCAGCGAGTTGCTGGTGAAGACCATCGCCCGGCGCGGCTATGTGCTGGCGGTGGGCAAAGATGTGCTGCGGATGATCTGATCTGTGCCCGCTTATCAAGCCTGATGGCTTTCTGCGCTTAGGCAAGCGAAAAAGCCCATCAGAGCTGATGAGCGGGCGGTCAGACCATCATGGTTGCCGTCACAGCACGGCCCCAGCGTGTGTATTTTGCCGCGCGCAGATCGCCGTCCATTGCGGGGGAAAACCTGCGCTCCAGCGCCCAGTTCTTGGCAAATTCATCCGGGCCGGGGCATATGCCCGCCTGCATACCGGCAAGAAACGCCGCCCCTAGGGCGGTGGTTTCGGTCACAACCGGGCGGTCCACGGGCGCACCCAGAATATCCGACAAAAACTGCATTGCCCAATCGGACGCGGTCATGCCGCCATCAACCCGCAAAATGCCGTCAGCGGCAGCGCCCCAGTCGGCGCGCATCGCTTCCAACAGATCGCGGGTTTGAAAGCCCACGCTTTCCAGTGCCGCGCGGGCAAGTTCGGCTGGCCCCGAATTGCGGGTAAGGCCATAAATTGCCCCCCGGCAATCGGGCCGCCAATAGGGCGCGCCAAGTCCGGTGAAGGCGGGCACGAGGATGACATCTTGGGTCGGGTCCGCGGCATCGGCCAGCGCTTGGGTTTCAGATGCGGCCCGGATGACTTTCAACCCATCGCGCAGCCATTGCACCACGGCCCCGGCAATGAAGATCGACCCTTCAAGCGCATAAGTCGGCTTGCCGTTTAGCTGATAAGCAATCGTCGTCAGCAAGCGGTTTTTCGACGCGACCATTTCGGTGCCGGTATTCAGCAGGGCAAAGCAGCCCGTGCCGTAGGTGGATTTCATCATGCCGGGCTGGAAACAGGCTTGGCCGACTGTGGCGGCCTGTTGATCGCCCGCGACGCCGAGGATCGGGATTTCGCGGCCAAACAGATCGGCGCGCGTGGTACCAAAATCAGCGGCGCAATCGCGCACTTCGGGCAGCATCGCCATGGGAATATCCAGCAGCCCGCAAATCTCGGCGTCCCATTCGCCTTTTGCGATATTGTAAAGCATGGTGCGGGCGGCATTCGTGGCATCGGTTGCGTGAACGCGGCCCCCGGTCAGTTTCCAGATCAGATAGCTGTCAACCGTGCCAAATGCCAATTCGCCCCGCACGGCGCGGTCGCGCGATTTGGTGTGATCCAAAATCCATTTCAGTTTCGTGCCGGAAAAGTAAGGGTCCAGCAGCAGGCCCGTCCGTGCCGTGATCATCGGCTCGTGCCCCGCCTCTTTCAGGGCGGCACAAGTGGCGGAGGTGCGACGGTCTTGCCAGACAATCGCGTTATACAAAGGCTCGCCCGTGGCGCGGTCCCAGACTACGGTCGTCTCCCGCTGGTTGGTAATGCCAATCGCGGCGATATCGCGCGCGGTCAGCCCAGCCTTTTCAATCGCCCCCCGCGCGGTGCCTGCGACGGTGGACCACAGGTCTGACACGTCATGTTCGACCCAGCCTGATGCGGGGTAATGTTGCGGGAATTCTTCCTGTGCGGTGGCTTTTACCCTTAGTCCCGCATCAAAAATGATTGCGCGGGATGATGTGGTGCCTTGATCAATCGCAAGGATATGGGTCATGGCTGCGCCTCCGATTTTCTCGCATCTTGCATGAATACTTCCAATGCCTCAACCTGATCAGGCGTCATCCGCAGGCCGAGTTTCGATCTGCGCCAGACCACATCGGCGGCATGGTGGGCGTATTCATGGCGCATCAGCCAGCGCACTTCGGCCTCGGTCAATGTCGCGCCGAAATCATGGCCCAAAGCCGCCTCGGATGTGGCACCACCCAAAACCTGCCCCGCTTCTGATCCGTAGGCGCGGATCAGGCGGCCTGCCCAATAGGGGGTCAGGTAGGGGTGATCAGCCTTCAGGCGGGCGGTCAGCAGGGCCACATCACCATGCGGGAAATCGCCGCCAGGCAGGGGAACACGGGCAGTCCAATCGCCCTTGGTTCCGGGAAAGAACGGCAGCAGCTTTGCAAGCGCCCCTTCGGCCAAGCGGCGGTAGGTGGTGATTTTTCCCCCAAACACATTCAGCAAAGGCGCACCGGCAGTATCCAGCGACAGCACATAATCGCGCGTCGCGGCGGTGGCTGATTTCGCGCCGTCATTATACAAGGGGCGCACCCCGGAATAGGTCCAGACCACATCATCAGGCGACACTGGCTTGGCGAAGTATTTGGACGCAAAGGCGCAAAGGTAATCGCGTTCCTCAGGGGTGCAGTCGGCTTCGGATGGTTTGCCCATGTGATCCTGATCCGTGGTGCCGATCAGGGTGAAATCCTGTTCATAAGGAATGGCGAAAATGATGCGGCCATCCTCGCCTTGGAAGAAATAGCAACGGTCGTGGTCGTAAAGTTTCTTTGTGACAATATGGCTGCCGCGTACCAGCCGCACGCCTTCGGTGGAATTGATGCGGGTAACATTGCGGATCACCTCTTCGACCCACGGGCCACCTGCGTTGACCAAGGCGAGGGCCTTGTGGGTGGTTTTGCCAGCGGCCGACTCGGTTATGATTTCCCAAATGTCGCCCACGCGGGAAGCCGACACCACGCGCGTTTGCACGAGGATCTTCGCGCCACGAATTTCGGCGTCGCGGGCGTTCAGCGCGACAAGGCGGGAATCCTCGACCCAGCAATCGGAGTATTCATAGGCTTTTTGAAACTTCGGGTTCAGCGGTTTGCCTGCCGGATCGTTGCGCAAATCAAGCGTGCGGGTGGCGGGCAGGATTTTGCGACCGCCCAAGGTGTCATAAAGAAAAAGGCCAAGCCGGATCAGCCAGGCGGGGCGGCGACCTTTCATCCACGGCATGAAGGTGGACAAAAGCTTGCCCGTCGGCGTATCGCCTTCAAACCGCATATCGGGGTGGTAGGGCAGCACAAAACGCATCGGCCACGAAATATGCGGCATGGCGACCAGCAGGGTTTCGCGTTCTTCCAGCGCTTTGCGCACAAGGCCGAATTCAAAGTATTCGAGATAGCGCAACCCGCCGTGGAACAGCTTGGTTGACGCGGACGATGTGGCTTGGGCAAGATCGCCCTGTTCGGCCAGTGTCACCGACAAGCCCCGCCCCGCCGCATCACGCGCGATGCCGCAGCCGTTGATGCCACCGCCGATGATGAACAGATCGACGGTGTCTGTGTTTGCCATGGCTTTATCCCCCAAATCTGGGCGTATGTTGATGCATTTTCGGTAATTTTGTCAATTTTATTTTCGTTTATGCGCGTTTATGTGTAACTCGAACATTATCGATCATCGAGGTCCTTCTATTTGCCCGGAATCAAGGCGCGCATGCGCCGCCGGGCCGCGCCTGACCTCCCGCCGGAAGGGCGCGTTTGAAGTGATGCCAGCAGACCTCCGACAGGCGTGTTTGCGTCGTAAAGTGCCAAAGACCATCATCGGTGCGCCCACCCGAGGTCGGGCGCGACCCTATAAATGGGCTAGGCGAGAGTTGCGGTGTGGATTTAGGATAAGCGGGTCAAGGAGAACGGTCATGGCACTTAGCTTTCGACAAACTGAAATTCTGGAGCTAGCCCGTGCCGAGGGCCGCGTTGTGGTGGAAGGTTTGGCCAACCGTTTCGGCGTAACCTTGCAGACCATCCGCCGCGATCTGACCGACCTTGCCGATGCAGGGCTGTTGGACCGCGTGCATGGCGGCGCGATGATGCGCACCGGGGTCAGCAACATCGGCTATGAAACCCGCCGTAAGATGAATGATGCAGGCAAGACCGCCATCGCGCGGGCCTGTGCGCAGATGATCCCCGACAATTCGTCGATGATCCTGAACATCGGCACCACGACCGAAGCTGTGGCGCGGGAATTGCTGAACCACCAGAATATTACGGTTGTCACCAACAACATGAATGTGGCGAATATTCTGGTGGCCAATAACGCTTGCGATGTGATGGTGGCGGGCGGCGCTTTGCGGCGGTCTGATGGCGGCTTGGTGGGGGATTTGACGGCCGAGTTCATGGCGCAGTTCAAGGTGGATTACGCGGTGATTGGCGCGTCTGCATTGGATAGGGACGGCGATTTGCTTGATTTCGATTTGGCCGAAGTGCGGGTATCGAAGGCGATTTTGCGGCAAGCACGGCAGGTGTTTCTGGTGATGGATGCCTCAAAGCTGGATAGGCCGGCCCCGGTGCGGTTGGCATCGCTTTCGCAGATGGACGCCGTGTTAACCGACAGGGCTTTGCCAGAGGATCTGATGGCCAAATGCGCCGAGTGGCAGACAAAGGTGCATATTGTGGCCGCTTGAAAGTGTCGGAATTGACGCGTAAAAGCGCAAGGATGATACGCTTTTTCAACATGGACGATCGCGCGCGGATGCCGTGGCGGTTCTATGGTGCGGCCCGGTCTGTGCTGGCGCGCCTCTAGGCGGTTGAGACTGCGCTGCCTTTCAATTTTAGCCATCACGGGATGAGAGCTATGACCACTGCTCCGACAACGAATCCGACAACACTTTACGATAAAATTTGGGCCGATCATCTGGTGGATGAGGCCGCGGATGGCACCTGCCTTTTGTATATCGACCGGCATCTGGTGCATGAAGTGACCAGCCCGCAGGCGTTTGAAGGTTTGCGGATGACGGGGCGGCGTGTGCGCAGCCCTGAAAAGACCATCGCGGTGCCGGATCATAATGTGCCCACCACGCTGGACCGCGCAAATGCCGCGACGATGACAGAGGACAGCCGCATTCAGGTAGATGCGCTGGACAAGAACGCAAAGGATTTCGGGATCAACTATTACCCCGTGTCGGATGTGCGGCAGGGGATCGTGCATATCGTCGGGCCGGAACAGGGCTGGACCCTGCCGGGGATGACGGTGGTGTGTGGTGACAGCCACACCGCCACGCATGGCGCGTTCGGGTCGCTGGCGCATGGCATCGGCACGTCAGAGGTTGAACATGTTCTGGCCACGCAAACGCTGATCCAGCGCAAGGGCAAGAATATGAAGGTGGAAATCACCGGCAGTCTGCGGCCCGGTGTGACGGCGAAGGATATTACCCTGTCAGTGATCGGGGCCACGGGCACGGCGGGCGGCATCGGCTATGTCATTGAATACTGTGGCCAAGCCATACGCGAGCTGTCGATGGAAGGCCGCATGACCGTGTGCAACATGGCCATCGAAGGCGGCGCGCGGGCAGGGTTGATTGCACCCGATGAGGTGACGTTCGCGTACTGCATGGGGCGGCCACACGCGCCGAAAGGGGCGGAATGGGAGGCGGCGCTGGCCTATTGGAAAACGCTGGTCACAGACGATGGCGCGCATTTTGACAAGGTGGTGACGTTGCGCGGCGAAGATATCGCGCCCGTGGTCACATGGGGCACCTCGCCCGAGGATGTGTTGCCGATTACGGGGGTGGTGCCAAGCCCATCGGATTTCACCGGTGGCAAGGTGGAGGCTGTGCAAAGGTCGCTGGATTATATGGGCCTGGTGCCTGGGCAAAAGCTGTCGGATATTGCGATTGATACGGTGTTTATCGGGTCTTGCACCAATGGCCGGATCGAAGATCTTCGGGCGGCGGCGGGGATCTTGAAGGGCAAGAAAATCAAGGCCGGATTGCGCGCGATGGTGGTGCCGGGATCGGGGCTGGTGCGCGCACAGGCCGAGGCCGAGGGGCTGGCGCAGATTTTCATTGATGCTGGGTTTGAATGGCGGCTGGCGGGCTGTTCGATGTGCTTGGCGATGAACCCGGATCAGTTGTCGCCGGGGGAGCGGTGTGCAGCCACATCCAACCGTAATTTTGAAGGCCGTCAGGGCCGTGGCGGGCGCACGCATTTGCTGTCGCCCGTGATGGCAGCGGCGGCGGCAATCACCGGGCATCTGACCGATGTGCGCGAATTTATGTGATTCGTTTAAGACAGGCCGGATTATTACAGCGGCCTGTCTTTGCCATCTATAGTTGTATAATTATTTATCCCACATCTTAAGGTAGAACGATTGTGTCAACACTTAGGGTGAATGATGCGGCAAAGTCGCAATTCGCCACTTTTGAACAATGTTTTGCCGCAATGATTGAGGGATAGCATCAAATGCACTATTTTTGTTTGCGTGAAGTGAAGCGTGTTCCTGTTTGCGGCCCAATATCGAAAGACGAGCAGCAGCCCGACCATCTTAGTGTCGGCTTCGAGCTTGGGTCAGTACCCGAAAAGGAGCGCTAGTCATGGGCACGTTGCCCCAAACAATGAAAAGTGTATGGAGAGTGTTATGATTACTAAGTTCAATACAGTGTTCGCTCTGGCGACTGCTGCGGCAATTGCATTTGGTGGCGTAAGTGCGGCGGTGGCAGCAACGCTGGATGTGTCTAGCGTAAACGGAAGCTGGACGGGTCTGGTGTCCGGTCCCAATCAAAACCCAACAAATGTAACCGGACTGGGGACCAACAGCGTAAGCTGGGGGACACCGCATGTCAGCAGCAGAACCGGCAAACAAAGCGGATATTCTTTTGTAGGTGCAGCCTCGGGTCAGATCGAATCTGACACTGATTTCGACCTCGGGACGTTCACCCACAACAATTTCGTCATCAATGCTGGCACGTCTATTGCCGGTGCGGGACTTGGTCTTGTGGTCAACATGGTTATTGGTGGCGTGAATCGTGCGATGACGGCCGCTTTCAACTTTGACCACGACGAAACGTTAAACCGTGGTGAAGCAAATGGTCTTTGCAAAAACGGTGGCGCAAACAGCGCAGGCGTGAATATTAATGGCTGTGCCGACCGCGTAAAGATTCTCGACAATACCGGGCAGCAGGACGCATTCGAAATTAACGGTTTTCTGTACATTCTGGAAATCACCGGATTTATCCAAAACGGGCAGGCGTTCACTGAATTCTGGACAACAGAAGATGGTGTCAATGAGGCCATTCTGCGGGCGCGATTCACGCTTGTTGGGGCGGTTGATCCGATTGATCCGCCCCCATCGCCCGTGCCACTGCCCGCAGCGGGTTGGATGGTGCTGACTGGTCTCGGCGCACTTGCCGCTGCACGCGCACGCCGCAAGGCGTAAGACATCGCGATACGGCAGGCGATAAAGGACGCATATTGATGCGTCCTTTTTTTCTTGCGAAATCCACGCGCCATGCGGTTGCAGCCGTGTTCACAGCACCTTATGGTCCTGCGCAACATTGAAAGGCCGATCATGGAAAAGTTCACAAAGTTAACTGGAATTGCGGCCCCGATGCCGTTGGTCAATATCGATACCGATATGATTATCCCCAAGCAGTTTTTGAAAACAATTGCCCGGTCGGGACTTGGCAAAAACCTGTTTGACGAAATGCGCTTTACCCTTGATGGGCAAGAGATCCCCGATTTCGTGCTGAACCAGCCGACCTATCGCCACGCGGAAATTCTGGTGGCGGGGGATAATTTCGGCTGCGGGTCATCGCGCGAACACGCCCCTTGGGCGCTGCTTGATTTTGGCATTCGCTGCGTGATCTCTACCAGCTTCGCCGATATTTTTTACAACAATTGTTTCAAGAACGGCATCTTGCCGATCGTGATGCCTAAGGATGTGGTTGACGCGTTGATGGCAGACGCGCGAAAAGGTGCCAATGCCCGGATCAGTATCGATCTGGAAAGCCAAACAGTAACCACATCAGACGGTCAGGCGTTTGGCTTTGAGGTGGACGCGTTTCGCAAACATTGTTTGATCAACGGGTTAGACGATATTGGCCTGACTTTGGAAAAAGTGTCGGCGATTGACGCGTTCGAGAGTAAGGCCGCAAGTCTTCGTTCTTGGGTTTGAACTGACTTCAGCCACTACATCTTGTGCCGCCCTTCGGGGCGGCCTTTTTTGTTCTACGTCTTGATGCAATCTGGCGACATATTCTCCGCATATCCGCCACAAAGTGGGCGTTTGATCAGCTATCGATTGCGGTGGGATTCGAAAGAAGGCAAAATTTGGGCAAGATTGAGGCAATCCGCCACAAAGTGCGGAACAATGTAGGGCAAAGAGCATGGCAAAGCACCGTGTTCAGCCAATTCGAGGGTGGTAAAGCAGTGGTTTCGCGGCTTACAGGGGCAGCTGTTCGCGCTTTTTTGGTGATGGTGCTTGTTGCCACGCCCTCTGTGCTGTTGCCCGATGTTGGCACCGATACCAAGCAGATGGTGGCGCTTGTGGCACTTTTTGCCGGTCTCTTGACGCTTGTCGAATACAACACCACCTACCCCGGCCTGATAGAATTTCGTGATGCGCCGCCGTTTAACCGCGTGCGATACCTGATGTTGTTTGCCACAATCTTTACCCTCGGCGTCCTTGAACGCGGCATCGCCGACCCGTCAACCTTGACTGAATTGATGTCGGCTGTTGGTGGGCTTGTTGGCGGGGCGATGGATTTTCCCTACAGCCCGGTCCGTCTGGCAACATTGATGATGACCGACAGCGCCTTACCCGAACAGGTGGCGATTGTGCGCACAAGCGCTGGCATGGCTTATTTGATTTCATTGATCTCATTGGCCATTTTTGTGGTTTTGCTGAAAGCCGGCAGTTGGCCCAAGCGTGATGAGGCGTTCAATGTCTGGGTCAATCTGCCAACATTTGATCCGTCCGCTGGCGGCGATGTGGTTGACCGGCTGGAACGTGATGCGCGGATCAACATTGCATTGGGGTTCTTGCTGCCTTTTGTTATTCCTGCCGTGGTGAAAGCCGCATCCGAAGGGTTCGAGCCGCTGACCCTGACATCCCCGCAAACCTTGATCTGGACAATGGCAGCATGGTCGTTTCTTCCGGCAAGTCTGTTCATGCGCGGCATCGCGATGGGCCGCATTGCGGACATGATCCGCGAAAAGCGCTTGGCCAGTGGCATAGCAGAACGAAGCACTTACGCGACTGTCTGATGGTCAAGTTGATAGCGGGGCTGATGCCAGTGCTGATCTGGGTGTTGCCCTTGCCGGCTTTTGCCGAAACTCTGCGTATTGCAACCTACAACATCGAGATGAGCCGGGCTGGCCCCGGGCTTTTGCTGCATGATCTGCAAAAGGTGGATGATCCAAAGATTATGGCGGCGGTTCAGGTTGTGGCAGCCCTGCGCGCGGATGTGCTGGTGCTGACCGGATTCGATTTTGACTTTGATCAGGTGGCATTGGCTGCATTTTGCGATGCTTTGGCCGCAAAGGGCTTGGTCTATCCTTACAGGTTCGCGGCACGGCCAAATACCGGCCTTGTCACCGGGCTTGATCTGGACGGCGATGGCATGTTGGGCGGCGCGGGGGATGCACAGGGCTGGGGGCGGTTTTCCGGGCAGGGCGGCATGGCTGTGCTGTCAAGTCTGCCTATCCGGACGGGCGAGGTGCGTGATTTTTCGGATTTTCTGTGGCGCGATTTGCCGGACGCGTTGTTGTTTGATGGCATGTCGCCCGAGGCTGTGGCTGTGCAACGCCTGTCCACCACCGGGCATTGGGATGTGCCGGTGGAATTGCCGGGCGGTGGGGCACTGCATCTGCTGGCGTGGTACGCAACGCCGCCGGTGTTTGACGGCCCTGAGGATAGGAATGGGCGGCGCAACCATGACGAGGCGGCTTTTTGGGCGGCACTCTTGGATGGCGCGTTGCCGCTGGTTGCACCGGATGCGCCCTTTGTGGTGATCGGCGACGGCAACCTTGATCCCGCAGATGGCGATGGGCTGGCCGACGGTATAAAGGCGCTATTGCACCATTCGCGCCTGCAAGACCCGGAACCACGCGGAACGTCCGCGCGGCAGGAGCCGGAACAAGCCAGTGATGCCGCACTGGATACTGCGGATTTCAGCGCCAAGAACGGTCCGGGCGGGTTGCGCGTGGATTATGTCTTGCCATCGGCAGATCTGGTGGTGTCTGGATCTGGTGTGATGTGGCCAGACCTGACCGATCCTTTGGCGCAGGTGTTGGCCACTGCATCGCGGCATCGCCCCGTTTGGGTGGATATCACGCTGCCTTAGGCGTGGTGCAGGTGTTCAGCAACGACTTGATTAAGCGGCGCAGGTTTGAAGTCGGGTAATAGCCGCGCAAGCGTTTCAGGCGAAAGACTGTGGGATAAATCGAAAAGATCGCGCATCTTCAACAGCTCGCGGGTTAGGCCCCAGAACGGCGACAGCAACCTTATCAGCCACCACTCGAACGGTTTGGTGCGAAGTGGCTGGCCAGTTTGCGCGATGATCTCGGCTGCAAGGTTGGCCATGCTCAGGGTCAGGCCCGGTAACGGCACATCGGTGAAAGCGGATAAAGGCGCTCGTATTTCGGCAAGCGCTACCGCCGCTCGGGCCATATCGGGCAGGTGGGCATAGGCCCGGGGTGTGTCGGGGCAGCCAAAGCATGTGATTGCACCTTTGGCCTGCGGCTTCAGCGTGATGATGTTCCAAATCGCGCGCGAGTCGTTTGGGGCGATGAAATCAGCACCGCGCAGAATGATGGCGCGGATTCCATTGGTTGCGGCCTTTGCATAGGCGGCCTCCATCGCAGCGCGGATACGGCCTTTGCGGCTGTTGGGGCGGTGCGGCGTGTCCGGCCCCCAAGGGCCGGGCGCGGTGCCGTAGACATAGACGTTGCCTGCCACCAGCACCGTGGCCCCGATTGCCTTGGCGGCGGCGATAACCTGGGCCGTGATCTGTGGGATCAGTTTCGCCCAGTTGTGGTATTTGGGCGGAATGCAGTGCCTTGTCGGCGATGCCGACCCGTTGGTGGACCGCGTGGCCCCGTTTATTACCCCGCCATCGCTGCCGATTTGGCTAACGGCACCGGAAGCATTGCGGCAAACCCCGCGCATCAGGCGGGTGTTTGATCATCTAGCGCAGGCCTTTCTGGCCCTGCCCCACCTGACCCACCACGGCTGGGCCCCGCGATACCTTGACCTCGGCTTGTCCATTGGCTAGGCCACGATTGATTTTACGCTTTAACCTCTGAGGTGCATCTTGGCCAATCCATCCCTTCTTATACTGGCCGGTGACGGCATCGGCCCCGAAGTTATGGCCGAGGTAAAGCGCATCATCGCATGGTTTGGCGCAAAGCGCGGCGTGACCTTTGATGTCACCGAAGATTTGGTTGGCGGCTGTGCTTATGACGCGCATGGCACACCTTTGCATGATGATACAATGGCACGCGCGCAGGCGGTGGATGCCGTGCTTTTGGGGGCCGTTGGCGGGCCGAAATATGACGCACTTGATTTTTCGGTCAAGCCGGAACGCGGCCTGTTGCGTCTGCGCAAGGAAATGGATTTGTTCGCCAACCTGCGTCCGGCACAGTGTTTTGACGCGCTGGCGGATTTCTCGTCGCTGAAAAAGGAAATCGTGGCGGGTCTGGATATCATGATCGTGCGCGAATTGACCTCTGGCGTCTACTTTGGCGAACCCCGCGGGATTTTTCCTGATACCGAAGGCGGTGGCCGTGTCGGCATCAACACCCAGCGATACACCACCAATGAAATTCGCCGCGTGGCGCGGTCTGCGTTTGAATTGGCGCGCAAACGCAGCAACCGGGTGTGTTCGATGGAAAAGGCCAATGTCATGGAATCCGGCATTCTGTGGCGAGAAGAGGTGACTTGGGTGCACGAAAACGAATACCCGGACGTGCAGCTTTCCCACATGTATGCCGACAATGGCGCGATGCAATTGGTGCGCAACCCCAAGCAGTTTGATGTGATTGTGACGGACAATCTGTTTGGTGATCTGCTGTCGGATGCGGCGGCGATGTTGACGGGTTCGCTTGGCATGTTGCCATCAGCAAGCCTTGGCGTGCCCATGGCCAATGGGCGACCAAAGGCGATGTACGAGCCGGTGCATGGGTCTGCGCCAGATATCACCGGCAAGGGGCTGGCCAACCCGATTGCCTGTATTTTAAGCTTCGCGATGGCCCTGCGCTATTCATTCGACATGGGGGATGAGGCAACACGGGTTGAAACCGCGATTGAAACCGTGCTGGCAAGCGGCGCGCGCACGGCAGATTTGATGGGGCCGGATGGCGGCACGCCAATTTCCACCACGGGCATGGGCGATGCGATACTGGCGGCATTGGACGCGAGTTTATAGGGCTGGGCTGATTGATGCTGATTTACCCGTTGATGTGGCAAATGGCGGTGCCCGCAATGGTGCTGCCGCTGGTTTATTAACCAGTGTCGATGCAAGATTCGGGTCTAAGTGCGCTGATGGCGACAAGCAGCTTTGCAGGCTGTTTCATGATCGTGGCCGCTTATCGGCGCGCGCCCGGAATTGTGGTGGCACCAATGCAGTATTCGCAGATCATCTGGGCGGCGATCATTGGGGCGTTGCTGTTTAATGAACAGCCAAGTGCGCGGGTCTGGATCGGCATGGCGGTGATCATGCTGGCCGGATTGGTGATTGTGACACGGCGTGTTCGGGCGGTGGAAATTGCGCGGATGCAGTCTTGGCTTGTCCTTGAACTTCGACCGGCACAGGCGCACAAGGGACGGGTATTTGATACCGCCAACAGTCGGATTCCCGCATGC
>JAYSPY010000112.1:0-16648 GCA_043721855.1 Pseudorhodobacter sp. | reverse complement strand
CCAAGAACCAGACCACTGGCTTCGACTCATTCGACCTCGGCGTAGCGATGACCTTCTGATCTGATTTCCTTCTTGAGGAAGTCTTAAGAGCGGTCCTTCGGGGCCGCTCTTTTCTTTTGTACGGCTCTGTGCCCAAGTGCGCTGCACACTGCGGGAGCGTTCAGTTGTCCTTCACCCAGATCATCCAGCGCATCGCCGCCGCAGAAATCGCCCATGGCCGCGCGCCCGGATCGGTGCAGCTGATCGCCGTGTCCAAACGACAGCCCGACGCGCGGGTGCGGGCGGTGCTGGCGGCGGGTCACCGGCTGTTCGGCGAAAACTATGTGCAGGAAGCCGCCGGAAAATGGCCCGCCTTCCGCGCCGATTTTGCCGATGTTCATCTGCATATGATCGGCCCCTTGCAAACCAACAAAGCCAAGGTGGCGATGGACCTGTTCGATGCCATTCACACGCTGGACCGCCCGTCGCTTGCGCAAAAACTGGCGCGTTTGGCCCAGGATCGCGGATCATGCCCCGATTTGTTTGTGCAGGTCAACACAGGCGAAGAACCGCAAAAAGCTGGCATCCTGCCCGCAAATGCCGATGCCTTCATCACCGCCTGCCGCGCGATGGAATTGCCGTTGGTGGGCCTGATGTGCATCCCCCCCGAAGGCATCGACAGCACGCCGCATTTCGCCATGCTGTCAGGTATCGCCGCGCGCAATGGTCTTGCGGGCCTGTCGATGGGCATGAGCAGCGATTTCGAAGCCGCCATCGCCGCCGGGGCCACCCATATTCGTGTAGGCGCCGCGATTTTTGGCGACAGGATTTATACCTGACGCCGCCGCAGTCCCGGACCTGATCCGGGACCTCTCGCGCGCACCGTTGGGTTAAGGTCCCGGATCACGTCCGGGACTGCGATGAATGGCGCTGCCCCCCCCACCCCAACCCTCCCCACAAGGGGGGAGGGAGCAGGCCGTGCCGTTTCTACCACCGCTGGACGCCCCGGACCCCCCCACCCCAACCCTCCCCACCGGGGGGAGGGAGCAGGCTGTGCCATTTCTTCCACTGCTGGACGCCCTGACCCCCCACCCCAACCCTCCCCACAAGGGGGGAGGGAGCAGGCCGTGCCGTTTCTACCACCGCTGGACGCCCCGGCCCCCCCCACCCCACCCCTCCCCACAAGGGGGAGGGAGCAAGCCGTGCCGTTTCTACCACCGCTGGACACCCCGGACCCCCCCACCCCACCGGGGGGAGGGAGCAGGCCGTGCCATTTCTTCCACTGCTGGACGCCCCGAAACCCCCTCCAACCCTCCCCGCCAAAGGGGGAGAGAGCAGGTGATGGCATTTCTGAACCGCTGGTTCACCGAGGCGCCCCCCTCCCCCTTTGTGGGGAGGGTCGGGGTGGGGGGTCTTCTTAAGTCAACCAAACCCGCGCATAGGGCGGCAGGGAAATGATCCCCCCCGGCGTGGCAACAGCGGCGTCTGACAGCGCGTCATGCATCAAGGTCACGCCTTGCGCGCGCAGCCATCCTTCCGGCACATGCACCCAGTTTTCGGTAAAATTGAACAGGCACAGCACCGTGCCTGTGGCCGCCATCCGCGCCACCGCAAACACACCCGGCGCATCCGCCACCACCACCTTCGTCGGCGCGCCCGCATGCAAAGCGGCCACTGCCCGCCTGCGCGCCAAAATATGTTTCACCCCGCGAAACACCCGACCGGATGGCAAATCATCGGTGGCCCGCGTCGCCGCAGCCTGCCAATCCATCATGGGACGGTGGATCCAGCGGCTGTCACGTGCGTGGTCGGGGTCGGTCTCATAGCCATAGTCGTTCAACATGGCCAATTCATCACCCATATAAATCAACGGGATACCGCCAAATGCTGCAATCAGCGCGTGTCCCATCAAGATACGCTGCACGGCCAGATCAACCGAAGCCTCGTCCCCCGCCTCGACGGCTTTCTCCAGCCCGGCAAGCGATGCAAAGCTGCCCGAAATCCGCTTATCCCCGGTCAGGGGATTTTCCTGAAACAGTGTGCCTTCAGAAAATGACCCCGGAAAATCGCCCTCATAGAAATCAGACAGGTAATTGCGATGCGCCGCGCCGATCATGCCCTTTGCCCAGGCATCCTCGTCTGTGATGGCCCAACCGATATCGTCATGGCAGCGGATATAGGTGGCGTAGCTGGCATTGGTCAGCCGGTCCGGGAAATGGCTGGTCAAAACATGCGTCATAAGCCCGGTATCACGGGTGGCAAGTGCGCCCCAGAATTGCACCATCAGACTGTTATGATAGGCCAGATTGCCTTCGCGCCCGTCATGCTTGCCCCGCCCAAGATAGGGCAGCATTTCGGCGGGGGCCACAATCGCCTCGGCCAGATGAATAACCGCCGGGGCAGCAATGCGTGTGACCGCGCGCAGGGCTTGCAGCAGCATATGCACCTCCGGCTCTGATTGGCAGCGCGTGCCCATGCGTTTCCACATGAAAGCCACCGCATCCAGCCGCAGCACATCGACGCCCTTGTTGGCCAGATGCAGCATGATCTTGCTGATTTCCAGAAACACCTGCGGGTTGGCCCAGTTCAGATCCCATTGGTGTTCGTTGAACGTGGTCCAGACCCATTTGCCGAAATCGGGGTAGTGGGTGAAATTGCCGGGGGCGTTGTCAGGAAACACCTCGACCAGCGTTTGCGCATACTGGTCTGGCACATCGGGCGCGTCATACATCAGGTAATAGTCTTGATGCGCCGAATCACCGCTCGCCGCCTGCACCGCCCAGTCATGTTCCTTGGCAGTATGGTTCAGCACCAGATCAATGCACAGGCTGATGCCGCGCTTGCGCAATTCCCCCGCCACATGTTCAAAATCCGCCATCGAGCCGTAGGCCGGGTTGATGGAGGCGTAATCCATCACCGAATAGCCGCCGTCACTGTCGCCCGGGCGGGGCTTCAGGCAGGGCATGAAATGCACGTAAGTGATGCCAAGGTCGGCCAGATAATCCAGCTTGTCCAACACGCCCTTCAGCGTGCCTGCAAACCGGTCAATGTAGAATACATAGCCCGCCATATCGGACCGTAAAAACCAGTCCGGTTCCAGATCGCGCCGCAAATCCAGCAGTTTCAAATCCGCAGGTCGTGCCGCCCATGCATTGCGCAGGACGGTGGTCAGCCCCGCTTTGAACCCGTCATAACCGGGGCCTGCGCCATAAAGCGCATCCAGCATCGGCCAAAGATCAGGGGCAGATCGCGCCAGCCGCAAGGCGAAAATATCGTCATCCGCGCTTTGCGTGGTCCTGGCCATGATATTTCTCCCGATCCGGGCAAGATTACGGGGTCCAAAGCGGTTTGGAAAGGGGTGTTAGGTGTGGATGATCAGCCGCGTTTCATGCTTTATGCGCGCCGCAATCCACAAAAGGTCTGCCGGCGCAAAGCCCACGCACCCCGCCGTGGGGTAGCCCGGCCTGCGCCACGCATGAATGAAAATCGCCGACCCGCGCCCCGGCACCGCATAGGGCCAATTCCAGTTGGTGATCAGGATAAGGTCATACAAAGGGTCCGCCCGGCGCAGGCATTCATGCGCGTGACGGTGCGGTGTTTTCACCATCAGGTTATAATCGGGGTCGTCCGGGTCTTCCGACCAGAAATCACCAAGCCCTATGGGCAACGCCCAATCCGCAGGCCGCACCATCCGGTCGGGGCGGTACAGCATGCCGACGATTTTATGCGTGCCCTCCGGGGTGCCACCGTCGCCTTCGCGCTTTTGCGCGGCGGGCACAACGCCGCCCCGCCCCACGGTGCAGGCAAACCGCCGCCCCATGAAACGCGCGCCCCAGCGCCCGACCACAATATCAGACGGCTTCACTTCAAATGCCCCGATTTCGCGGCTTTCGTGGCCAGATAGACCGCATTCTGCGCGGTTTGGCCCACATGCAGCGGCACCCGTTCCACCACCTGCAAACCACAGCTTTCCATCATCGCCAGTTTCTTCGGATTATTCGTCATCAACCGAACCGACGAAAATCCCAATTTGCGCAAGATATCCGCGCCAACACGAAAATCCCGCTCGTCATCTTCAAACCCAAGGCGGTGGTTCGCCTCGACCGTATCAAACCCCTGATCCTGCAACGAATATGCGCGCATTTTATTGGCAAGGCCAATGCCGCGCCCTTCCTGGTTCAGATACAGCAATACACCCGCCCCTTCCGCCCCCATCTGCGCCAAGGCGCTGCGCAACTGCGGGCCACAGTCGCATTTCAAACTGCCCAGAACATCGCCGGTAAAACACGCCGAATGCAGCCGCACCAAGACCGGGCGCGCCCGGTCTGGCCGCCCGATTTCGATGGCGTAATGATCCTCGTTGCCATCTTCGGGCCGAAAGATATGCACCCGCCCCGCATCCGACGCCGCCATTGGCAGCCGTGCCGATACCACCGGATGCAAAGGCGACAGGCGCTGCAATTCGGGCCCGGCCTCGGCCAATGCAATCAACGTCAATCCATGCTCCGCCGCCAGTGCCAAGCCGTTCACCACCGGCACCAACACCACCGCAGGCAGCAAATGTGCCGATTTAGCAAGCGCAATCGCCGCGCGGTGCAGATCCGCCGACCCATCGCGTAAAGACTGAAACGGCCCCTTCATTGGGGAACGCAGGTCATCCGCAGGGTCAGCTACCGACCGCAGCCACCCCACATCGGCACTGCGGTGCACTGCAACCCGGGCAAGATCGCCGTCATAGGCGCGCGCCTTCAACGTCTCCGCCCGCCGCGCCGTGATCACCAGTTGCGGCACGCCAATTGCGCGCAGCGCGGCCAGCCTCGCCGCATCCAACGCCTCCACGGCGACCATCATTGCCGCTTCTCCATCCCCTACCATGATCACCGGCACGCCCATGCGCAAATCACCCCGCGCGCGGGCAATTCGTTCAACGATGCTGGGGCCAAGTGTCATGCGGGCTGTCTCCTGCCCTCTATCTAGGCAAAGTCCAGCTTAATTGAAACATATCCCCGCCCTACGACACGTCCCCGTGAGCAATTGGTCACATATCTTGTCGAACGCGTGCACCACGCTCATGTCACAATCACCAAAACCGGAGAGCGATCATGGCCACCCTGCGCAAAATTCTGCTTGTTGACGACGATGATGATCTGCGTGAAGCGCTAAGCGAACAGCTGGTCATGACCGAAGATTTCGACGTGTTCGAGGGTCGAACCGGCGCTGAAGGCATGGATAAAGCCAAAGCAGGCCATTACGATCTGATCATTCTGGATGTCGGCCTGCCAGATACCGATGGGCGCGAGTTGTGCCGCCGGATGCGCAAGCAAGGCGTCAAATCACCGATCCTGATGCTGACCGGGCATGATACCGACAGCGATACCATTCTGGGTCTGGATGCCGGGGCGAATGACTATGTGACAAAACCGTTCAAGTTCCCGGTGTTGCTGGCCCGTATCCGCGCGCAGTTGCGCCAACATGAACAATCCGAAGATGCGATTTTCCAGCTTGGTCCCTATACCTTCAAACCCGCCCAGAAAATGCTGGTTGATGAGAAGGACAAGAAAATCCGCCTGACGGAAAAAGAAACGAATATTCTGAAGTTCCTCTACCGCGCCACCCAAGGCGTCGTCGCGCGCGATGTGCTGTTGCACGAAGTGTGGGGCTACAACGCTGGTGTGACCACCCACACGCTGGAAACCCACATCTACCGTCTGCGCCAGAAGATCGAGCCTGATCCCTCGAACGCCCGGCTGTTGGTTACCGAAAGCGGCGGCTACAGATTGGTCGCATAAGTTTTTCGGACCAAAAGCACGAAAAGCGCATATTGGGGCTTAATTATTGCCGAAATGGTTGGCGAATATGTAATCATGAGGCAGACACAGCCGCACACAGCTCCCCTTGCCCGTGTCGGGGTTATGGCACGGCATCCCTCCCTGTTGGACCTGGCCGGGCCGTGTGCCCGGCCTTTTTTTGCCCCACATCTGGTTCGGTATACTGTGGTGCGCGCGCAACGTTTCGGCCCAATGTTTGCGCAAACGCAAAACGAATCCCCAACACCTGCAGGTTGTGCTATACGAAAGAGACCTCCCTGTTGGACTTGGCCCGGCGACTTGCCGGGTCTTTTTTTGGGCGATGTGTCAAAGTCCCCGCTGGCAGCTTTCCGTTACAGATCATCTGCGCCATAGTCCTGTGAAGCCAGACCTTCACAGAAAGCCCCGTCATGCCCTTCACCCTTGCCACCTGGAACATCAATTCGGTGCGCTTGCGCGAGGGGCTGGTGGCGCATCTGATGGAAACCGAAACACCTGATATCCTGTGCCTGCAGGAATGCAAAAGCCCGGTGGAAAACATTCCCGTCGCGCAGTTTCAATCACTTGGCTATCGCTACATGGTTGCGCGCGGGCAAAAGGGCTATAATGGTGTTGCGATCATCTCGAAGCTGCCGCTGATGGATGCGGGCGACCGTGATTTTGCGCAGATGGGCCACGCGCGGCATGTTGCGGCACGGCTGGAAAATGGCATCACCATCCATAACTGCTATGTGCCGGCTGGCGGTGATATTCCAGACCGTGCGCAGAACGAAAAATTCGGCCAAAAGCTGGATTTCCTGACCGACCTGCGCGATTGGTTTCGCTGGGAAAAGCCGGACCATGCTATTCTGGTCGGTGATTTAAATATCGCCCCTCGTGAAGATGACGTGTGGAATCACAAGCAGCTTCTGAAAATCGTGAGCCATACCCCAATTGAAGTTGATCACCTGAACGCCGCGATGGAAGCTGGGTCTTGGGTCGATATCACCCGCCAAGATATACCTTCAGGTCTGCTTTACAGCTGGTGGTCCTACCGGTCCGCTGATTGGGACATGGCTGACAAGGGCCGCAGGCTTGATCATATCTGGGCCACGCCAGACATAGCATCCGCCGCCCACAGCAGCCGCATCCTGCGCGCCACCAGGGGTTGGGCACAACCCAGCGACCATGTTCCGGTATTTGCGACGTTTGATATGTGATGTGATTTCCGACATCTGCCGTGGTGTGCCAAAAAGCAACGACGCGGGCTTCAGCACAGTTTAATGCGTGTGGCAGCTAGGGGCTGCGATCGGTTCGCGGGTCCGGATTTGGTGGATCCCTGGTTGCGAAGTTCCAATCCGGCAGTTGACTTTGCCATGCCCAGACGCTTCGCCAACACCGATTTGGGCGCGTGCGGGAACCGGTTTGGCGTGGCGATGCTTAGGCACGATCGGATGGCTCACCCGCCCAAGATGTCAGCGGCCAGCGATTGCCAGAACTGCTTACCTGAACAGATGTCGTGAAATGAACCACGCGCCAAAGACTGCGATTTGACACCTGTTCAAGATAAAATGCACTCCGCGCCGGGATATTTAAGCCAAGATGAAAATTGAAACGCTGCATCTTCCCCCCTTGGCCTTTTCGCGCTGCACCCTCATATAGTGGCAAAGAGATCGGATGAGGACCGCGATGATAGGCTTTGGTGATACCACAACCGCACCTGCCCCGGTGCCAGCGGGCGATTTGATCAAGGACGCTACCGAGGCCAGCTTTATGGCCGACGTGATCGAAATGAGCCAAACCGTGCCGGTGATCGTTGATTTCTGGGCGCCGTGGTGCGGCCCGTGCAAAACTTTGGGGCCTGCATTGGAGGCGGGCGTCAAGGGTGCGGGCGGCCGCGTGCGTATGGTCAAAGTTGATGTTGATCAAAACCAACGCATCGCCGGGCAGTTGCGCATTCAATCCATTCCCATGGTCTATGCCTTCTGGAAGGGCCAACCCGTTGATGGCTTTCAAGGGGCCGTGCCGGGGTCAGAGATTAAGGCGTTTGTCGAACGCGTGGCCGCGCTTGGCGGTGATGGCGGTCTGGCCGAAGCGCTGGAAGCTGCCGAGGCAATGCTGGTTGATGGTGCGTTTGCAGATGCCGCGGAAACCTTTGCCGCCATTCTTGGCGAAGATCCTGCCAATGCTGCAGCTTACGGCGGCCTTGCCCGGACGCATCTGGCGATGGGCGAGGTTGATCAGGCGCAAGCGCTTGTCGATGGCGCCCCCCCCGAAATGGCCAAAGCACAGGAAATCGAGGCCGTGCGCGCCCAGATCGAACTTGCCCGTCAGGCGGCCCTTGCCGGACCCGAAGATGAATTGCGCGGTGCGGTCGAGGCCGATCCTGATAACCTGCAAGCCCGTTTCGATCTGGCGCTTGCCCTACATGCCGACGGCAAGGTTGATGAGGCAGTCGATGCCCTGCTGGAACTTTTCCGCAAGGATCGCGCGTGGAATGACGGTGCCGCCAAGGCCCAGTTGTTTACGATTTTTGAGGCGTTAAAGCCGCAAGACCCAATTGTTCTGAAGGGCCGTCGCAAACTTTCGTCGATGATATTTGCCTGATGCGCGATGTGACCTACATTCCGTAAATCATGAAAAATATCGACCTCCCAGAAACTATCCCTGTGTTTCCACTTGCGGGCGCGCTGCTGTTGCCACGGGCCAAGTTGCCCTTGCATCTGTTCGAGCCGCGCTATCTGCAAATGCTTGAAGATGCGATGAAAACCAAGCACCGCCTGATCGGCATGGTGCAGCCGCGCGAAGTGCCGGGATCGGCCGAAAAGCGTCTGCATTCCATTGGCTGCGCCGGGCGTTTGACCGGGTTTTCGGAAACCGAAGATGGCCGTTACATGATCACACTGTCGGGCATATCGCGCTTTCGTGTTTTGCAGGAAATTACCGGATCCACGCCCTACCGCCGCTGCACAGTGGATTGGACGCCGTTTGCCCGCGATCTGGGTGAAAGCGAAGAGGACAGGGGTTTTGACCGCGCGCCGTTTCTGGCGACATTGGGGCGGTATTTCAAAGCGATGGAGCTGTCGACCGATTGGGGCAGCCTGAAAGAGGCCGATGCCGAACTGCTGATCAACTCGTTGTCGATGCTCTGCCCGTTTGAGCCGGAGGATAAGCAGGCGCTGCTGGAAGCCCCGTCTTTGGAAACCCGCCGGGAGACCTTGGTGACCTTGTTCGAATTTTCCTTGCGCGGCGGCACCGGCGACGAGGTGATGCAATGACCGATCAAACAGGCGCAGACCGCCGTATGCTGGAGGCGCTGGTGTGCCCCGTGACGCAAGGGCTGCTGAATTACGATGCGGACCGCCAGGAACTGGTGTCGCGCGCTGCTGGGTTGGCGTTTCCCATTCGCGACGGCATCCCGATCATGCTGGTCAGCGAAGCCCGTCAGATTGAATAGCGGTTAAATCGCCTGCCCCGCCAGAAGCTTCGGCAAATCGCCGGTCAAACCCGCCGCTTGTCTGATGAACGTGCGACGCAAACCGGGGATGGCGTTCACAAATCCCAGCCCCAAATCCCGCCCTACGCGCAGCACGGGATTGTCATTGGAAAACAGCCGGTTGACGCCGTCCATGCCCAAAGCCAGCGCCGTTGCATCAAACCGCCGCCAACGTTGATACCTGCCCAGCACATCGGATGCACCGATATCCTCACCCCGCCGTGACGCAAGGGTCAGCACCTGCGCCAGTGCGGCCACGTCGCGCAAGCCGAGGTTCAACCCTTGCCCGGCAATCGGATGCACGCCGTGCGCCGCATCGCCCACCAAAGCCAGCCGCGCAGCCACAAAACTTTGCGCAAGGCTTAGGGACAGTGGGTAGGTGAAGCGATCCCCTGCCAACGAAATATCCCCCAGAAAATCACCAATCCGGGGCCGCAATGCATCCAGATAGTCCGCATTCGAAAGGGCCTGAATGGCTGCCGCTGCAGCCTCGCCCTCGCTCCAGACGATTGATGAAAGATAACCGCCATGCAGCGGCAAAATCGCGAATGGCCCGCTTGGCATGAAAAACTGATGTGCAATTCCGTTATGCGGCAAAGTATGCGCCACCGCAGTCACCAGCGCCGTTTGCCCGTATCCCCAGCCCACCCGTTTGATGCCGGCCCGCGCGGCCGTGCCAGACCCGCGCCCGTCGCAGCCCACCAGCACCCGCGCCGTGATCTGGGCACCAGACGCCAGCGTCACTTTAACGCCATTCAAGGATGCATCCTGCGCCACCACGGTGTCTGACGAAATCAGTGTAATCCCCGCAGCAGCCTGCATCGCCGCCAGAAACGCTGCGTATAAATGCCGGTCTTCCAGCATAAACCCCATCGGGCCTTCCTCGATCTCTGCATGATCGAACGTCAGGAAAAACGGCGATGGTCCTTGCCCTGCGCGCCCATCGCTGGCCTTGATCTGCAGAATGGGCTGGGTGGTATCAGCGACTGCATCCCATATCCCCAACACCGTCAGCAACCGCTTCGACGCAATCGCCAGCGAATAGCTGCGCCCGTCAAACCCCTGATTGGCGCGGTCGCGGGCGGGGCGCGCATCTACCACCGTTACCCGAAACCCGCCCTGCGCCAGCGCCAGCGCCAAGGCAGGCCCGTTCAGCCCACCACCCGCAATCACAATATCCGTGTTATAATCCATAAACCAACTATGCCCCTGCACGCGGGATTGTCCATGCGCCGCCTTGCCGCTACCGTCACCGCGGATGCGGGAGAATATCATGGCAGACAACTGGCTTTGGATGACAGCGGGCGATCTGGGGCGCGGCATTGGTGCGGGAAAAATCAACCCGGTGGAACTGACCGAGGCTTATCTGGATGCCATCGCCGGCCACGAACACGCGAACCGCATCTACACCCGCACCACGCCGCGCCGTGCGCGGTCCATGGCGATGGCATCGGCGGGCCGTGCCAAACTGGGCACCCGCATCGGCCTGCTGGACGGTGTGCCGCTATCGTGGAAAGACCTGTTCGATGCGTCGGGTGCGCCGACTGAGGCTGGATCAGCTTTGCTTAAAGGCCGCACGCCCGCGCGCGATGCCGAAGTTCTGACCACCGCCACCGCGCAAGGTCTTGTATGTCTTGGTAAAACCCATATGTCGGAGCTTGCGTTTTCCGGGCTGGGGCTGAACCCTGTTACCGCCACGCCGCCGAATGTGAATGACAAAAAAGCCGTGCCCGGCGGGTCATCCTCTGGTGCGGCGGCCTCGGTTGCTTTCGGTTTGGCCCCCGCCGCCATCGGATCTGATACGGGCGGTTCGGTCCGTATCCCCGCCGCGTGGAATGATCTGGTGGGCCTTAAAACCACTGTGGGCCGCCTGTCGCTACGCGGCGTCGTGCCCTTGTGCGAACGCTTTGATACCATCGGCCCCATCGCCCGGTCGGTGGAGGATTGCGCGCTGCTGCTGGCGGGGTTGGAAGGTGGCAAGACCGCCGATCTTGGGGGCGCAAGCCTTGCCGGCGCGCGCCTGCTGATGCTGGAAACCGTGGCCTTGGATGATATTCGCGATGCCCCCGCCAAAGGCTTTGACCAGGCCGTTCAACGACTGACGCTAAAGGGTGCCAAAATCGAACGGCTAAAAATCCCCGAAGTGACTGAGGCATTATCACTTGCAGGCCCCCTGTTCACCGCCGAAGCCTACGGCATCTGGTCCAAAACCATCGAAGCCAACCCCGATAAAATGTTCTCTCGCATCCTAGAGCGATTCCGCATCGGTGGCACCATCACCGCCGCAGATTACGTCGCAGGCTGGCGGCGGCTGAAGGAATTGCGCGCCCTTTGGCTGAAGCGCACCGCTGGATACGATGCCGTCATCCTGCCCACCGCCCCCATCCTGCCGCCCGATGCCAACCGCCTGATGACGGATGATGGCTATTACGTTACCGAAAACCTGCTGGCCCTGCGCAACACCCGCATCGCCAACCTGTTTGGCCTTTGTGCGCTGACCCTGCCCACAGGCCAGCCGTCTTGCGGCATCAGTTTCATGGCCGCACCGGGCGACGAGGAGCGCTTGCTTAGGCTGGGGGCTGCGGCGGAACGCGCGTTGGGGTGATGAGCGCCCGGAAACTGTCCAGTGGACAGTTCCAGCGAAGAACGCCCGCCCCGTGGGCTGGCTGGCCGGGTGGTGGGCCGGGTGGTGGGCCGGGTCTGATTTGATTTCGATCAAATCAGACCGAAACAGGTCCGGCGCGCGCCCAAACCCCGGCGAAAAAGCCACAGGTCCGCCTGCCAAACGCCCGCACCGCAAGCGTTTTTCTGGACCAACGGGCGTTCCCACGGTAACGTGGCTTTGAACGGGGCGCTATGACCCTGGATGATGAGGCATGAATGGCGGATCCAGCGCGGTTTTCGAACCTGCCCGACTATGCGTTTCCGCGTTTGCGGACGCTGTTGGATGCGCATGCGCCGGGCGGCGAGGTCATTCAAATGACCATTGGCGAGCCGCGCCACCTCATGCCAGCTTTCGTAGGCCCGATCATTGCCGAAAATCTTTCGGGTTTCGCCAGCTATCCAGTGAACGAAGGCACGCCAGAACTGCTGGCTGCTATTACTGCGTGGATCGCCCGTCGCTATGGTGTGACCCTTAGCGAAGACCGCATCATGGCGCTGAACGGCACCCGTGAAGGGCTGTTCAATGCCTGCGTGGCCCTGTGCCCTGAAACCAAAAACGGCCAAACCCCGGCTGTTTTGATGCCAAACCCGTTCTATCAGGTTTACGCGGTGGCTGCCCTGACCGTGGGCGCCGAACCTGTCTATATCAACGCCACCGCCGCCACCGGACATTTGCCGGATTTTGAAAGCCTTGATCCCGCATTGCTGGACCGCACGGCAGTTGTCTACCTTTGCTCCCCCGCCAATCCTCAAGGCGCGATTGCCAGCCGTGATTACTGGCGCGCGCTGTTGTCTCTGGCCGAAAAGCACGATTTTCGCGTCATGGCCGATGAATGCTATTCCGAGATTTGGCGCACTGCCCCCCCGGTTGGCGTATTGCAAGTCGCGGCTGAAATGGGCGTTGATCCAGAGCGTGTGCTGGCGTTCCATTCGCTTTCAAAACGGTCCAACCTGCCGGGTCTGCGGTCGGGTTTTGTGGCAGGTGGCCCGCAATCCATCGCGGCCATGCGCAAACTGCGCACGTTTGCCGGCGCGCCGCTGCCGCTGCCGTTGCAAAAGGTGGCCGCAGCCGCCTGGGGCGACGAGGCGCATGTGATAGAAAACCAAGCCCTCTACCACGAAAAATTCCGCATCGCGGACGAAATTTTCGGCGGCATGCAGGGTTATGCCCCGCCCGATGGTGGTTTTTTCCTGTGGCTTCCCGTCGATGACGGTGAAGCGGCAACTGTGAAATTATGGACCAAGACTGGCGTCAAGGTTTTGCCCGGCGGGTATCTGTCGCGGGATACTGCCTCGGGCAATCCCGGCAAAGGTTATATAAGGGTCGCACTTGTGGCCCCAAAAGATGAAATGCAGCGCGGGCTTATTCGGCTTCGCGACTGCCTCTACGGTTAGGGACACAGGTCAGATGGCATCGTATCAGGCACGGCAGCGCGATCCCTTGTTGGATCAGAACGTATCGGCAATGCTGGAACGGCGGGGCCGCGAATTGCTGGGCGTGGGCTTGGTGATCGCCGGGCTGATCTTTGTTGCCATGCTGTGGACTTATTCCCCCGAAGATCCCGGGTGGATGGTCGCCACGGACGAGGTCGCGCAAAACATGATGGGCCGCTTTGGTGCGGCTGTGGCATCAACCCTGATCATCATCGGCGGCAAGGGCACGTGGCTGATCCCGATCATCCTGATCGCATGGGGCGGGCGATTTATCCTGCACCGTGGGTCAGACCGCGTGCTTGGCCGTATCGTGTTCGCCGTCATCGCCGTGGCGATTGCGTCGATCTATGCCACAACTTTGGTTCCCGGCCCCGATTGGGCGCATTCGTTCAGTCTTGGTGGCATGTTCGGTGATACTATTTCTGCCGCCCTCGTGAATCTAATGCCGGTTCAAGCCGGCATTGGCCTGAAACTCCTGTCGCTCATCTCAGGTCCGGCGCTTTTGGCGATGGCTCTGTTTGTCACTGGCTTCACCCGCCGCGAACTTGCCGCCATCCGCCGCTTCCTGTGGGTCGGCCTGATTGTCACCTATTCCAAAGCCATGCAAATGGTGGGGCAGGGGGCCGAAACCACCGCGCAAGCCTTGGCAGATCGCCGCGAAAACCGCCGCGCCATGGCTGAGGCCGCCTTGGGGGATGCCCGTATCAGCGGTGCCGTGCCCGCCAGCCGCAAATTCGCCGACTGGGGCAAACCCACCGCGATGCGCGCTGATGCCCGCCATGCCGACAAACCAGTTGAGAAAGCGGGCCTTCTTGCCCGGATGCGCCGCGCCGTTGTGGCCGACCCAGAACCCGAGTTGCTGGAAAACACCCTGTCCGCCGGTGCGCTAAACGCAGGCCAGCCGTCAGATGACAGCATCCGCGCCCGCATATCCGACGTGATCCGCGCGCGTGGCGAAGCTCCCGCCATCACCCGCCGCGAACCCCCCGTCATGCGCAGTGCCGCGCCGCAAGTCGCCGCCATCGCAGGCCACTTGGCCACCCCGCAGGTCTGGGCCGATGATGCCGATGACTATCCCGACGATGCCGCCGTTGATGCGCACCTGTCCAGCTACCAAGACCCCACCCCGGCCCCCGCAGACCGCCGCGCCATGGTGCAGCACGGGGCCCGCAAAACCCAACCCTCGCGCCAAGCCCAATCTGAAGCACAACCCAGCCTGCGCTTCGATGATGCCGCCCAAACCTACGAATTGCCGCCGCTAAACCTGCTTGCAGCCCCCTCCACCGTGCAGCGTCACACGCTTTCTGACGAAGCTCTCGAACAAAACGCCCGGATGCTGGAATCCGTATTGGATGACTACGGTGTGAAGGGTGAGATTACTTCCGTCCGCCCCGGCCCCGTTGTCACCATGTACGAACTGGAACCCGCGCCGGGCCTGAAAGCCAGCCGCGTGATTGGCTTGGCCGACGATATCGCCCGCTCCATGTCCGCACTTTCCGCCCGCGTGTCCACCGTGCCGGGCCGCACGGTGATTGGGATTGAACTGCCCAACGCCACCCGCGAAAAGGTGGCCTTGCGCGAAATTATCTCCGCCCGCGACTTTGGCGATAGCACCATGCGCCTGCCCCTCGCCTTGGGTAAAGACATCGGCGGCGAGCCGATTGTGGCCAACCTTGCCAAAATGCCCCACCTGCTGATTGCGGGCACCACGGGGTCGGGCAAATCCGTCGCCATCAACACCATGATCCTGTCGCTGCTGTACAAACTGACGCCCGAAGAATGCCGCCTGATCATGATTGATCCAAAAATGCTGGAACTTTCCGTCTATGATGGCATCCCGCACCTGCTGTCGCCCGTGGTCACCGACCCCAAAAAAGCCGTTGTCGCCCTGAAATGGGTGGTGGGCGAGATGGAAGACCGCTACCGCCGCATGTCCAAACTCGGCGTGCGCAACATCGAAGGCTACAATGGCCGCGTCCGCGAAACGCTGGCCAAGGGTGAGATGTTCAAGCGCACCATCCAGACCGGGTTTGACGAAGACACTGGCGAGCCAGTGTTTGAAACCGATGAATATCAGCCCGTCACCATCCCCTATATCGTGGTGGTGGTCGATGAGATGGCCGATCTGATGATGGTCGCCGGCAAGGAAATCGAGGCCTGCATCCAGCGCCTGGCCCAGATGGCCCGCGCAAGTGGCATCCACCTGATCATGGCCACCCAGCGCCCGAGCGTTGACGTGATCACCGGCACCATCAAAGCCAATTTCCCGACCCGGATTTCGTTTCAGGTGACCAGCAAAATCGACAGCCGCACCATCCTTGGTGAACAGGGCGCCGAACAACTGCTCGGCATGGGCGATATGCTGTACATGGCAGGCGGCGCAAAAATCACCCGCATCCACGGCCCGTTTGTCAGTGATGAAGAAGTCGAGGAAATCGTCAACCACCTGAAATCCTACGGCCCGCCGGTTTACATGTCCGGCGTGGTCGACGCGGCGGATGACGACGCCAATGAAATCGACAGCCTGCTTGGCCTAGGCTCCGACGGCCTGGATGACAGCCTGTATGACCAGGCCGTCGCCATCGTGGCACGCGACCGCAAATGTTCCACCAGCTACATCCAGCGCAAACTTGGCATCGGCTATAACAAAGCCGCGAAACTGGTGGAACAGATGGAGGAGCATTCGGTGATCACCGCTGCGAACCATGTGGGCAAGCGGGAGATATTGTTGCCGGAGCATTGAAGGGGGGAAGAATTGCAGTTCGAGTTCACGGGACCTCAAAATGAATTGGAGAAGCTATTTGGCGGTCACTTTTGCATAAATGCTTATGGAAAAATCGAAAGCGGTGATGATGAAAAATTTAGGAAATTTTTAAGTCAAGCCAATCCACCTCCTCGGACTAGCATCTATATTGACTCTTCTGGTGGAAATGTCGAAGCGGCTATAGGAATTGGGCGACTAATTCGCAGTTGCTGGTTCTCCACGGCAATAGGAAGTTATCGGCTGGATTATGGTGATTCCTCAGGGTCATTGGTCCCAAGGAAACAGGTTTCAGGCCAATGCATGAGCGCGGCAACACTCATTTTCCTAGCAGGTAGGCTTCGATACTATGATAACGAGGCAAAATTCGGTGTTCACCAATTCTCATTTAAAAACCCATCACCATCGCATATTGGGCAATCCCAGATATTATACCAACGGCCGTTTCAAGTGACCGTTGCCCAGGATCGGCTGGTTATTGAGGTGACGATTTCCGGTTGGTTGGCGAAGCGGTTCCATGCCTTGCAG
>JAYSPY010000111.1:0-20888 GCA_043721855.1 Pseudorhodobacter sp. | reverse complement strand
CCAGCCAAAAATCAAGCACATCAATCGGGTCTGCCATGGGGGCCTCGTTTGCTTGATGGAAACCTGACAGGAAGCGGCCCGCCCCGCAATCACTAGCTTGGGGTTGCGTCCTTTGATCGGCGTGTCTCACTTTCAAGCACCGCCCCTACGGCCAGTGACGATGCCGTTGGCGTAAGGCCAGCATACCCGCTTGATCCTTCTGGCGTGGCACGTCGGATCATGCGCCATGCGGAATACCCGGCAAGGGCCGCAAAAAGGATACCGATGAACAGAAAAAAGCCGCTGGCACCAATGACCCCCATCAACCAGCCGGTGATCAAAGGCCCGAATATTGCCCCAAAACCGTTTAGAAATATCAACCCGGCGGATGCGGCAGCCATATCCTCTTTGCCCAGAAAATCATTGGTGTGGGCAATCAGCAATGAATAAAGCGGGTTGATGGTGCCTCCAAGCAAGACCGCCACGACCAGTAGCAGATTGAACGGCAAGGCAACGGACGAAGCGAGCAACATCACGGCCGCCCCAACCGCCGACATCCACACTACCAGAACACGCCTGTCGAACTGATCTGAAATCCACCCGATCGGATATTGCAAAACAAGCCCGCCGATATACAAAGCGGCGACGAAAGCAGCGATCTGACCAATCGTAAGCCCGATCATCGCGCCCCACACCGATGACATCCCAAACATCGCCGAAAAAACCCCGCCCGTCAGCAGCATGCCAACGCAACCAAGCGGTGACGCGACAAACAGTTTGCGAAAGCTCATCGGTCGGATCTGGTCAAATATCGGTGCCGGAATATCGGCAAGCAATATCGGCATGAACGCCAGCGATACCAACACGGAGGGAATGATAAACAGCGCAAAGCCGCTGGGATCGCCAGCAGAAAGCAAGGCTTGCGCCGCAATGATACCCAGCATCTGCACGATCATATAGGCAGACAGCGCCTGTCCGCGTGTCTCATTCGACGCTGTGTTGTTCAGCCAGCTTTCAGCCGTCACGTAAATGACCGAAAATGAAAATCCGATGATCACCCGCATCGCGGACCAGGCCGTCCAATCCAGCAGCAGCGGATAAAGCACCAAAACCGCCGAAATAAGCGACCCTAGTGCTGCAAACACCCGCACATGCCCGACACGCCTGATCATTTCCGGTGCAAGGCGCGAACCACCCAGAAAGCCAAGATAATAGGCTGACATAACAACAGACAGCTCGAACGTCGAAAATCCCTCTATCGCGCCGCGAATGCCCAAAAGTGAACTTTGCATCCCGTTGCCAACCATCAGCAACATCACGCCCAACAGCAGAGGCCAAGAATTGGCAAGGACTTTTAGCATTAAAGGCTCCGCATTCAGGCAATTTTGAATGAGTTGTGGCAGTCTATGGGATCAGCAACGACGCATCGCCATAGGAAAAGAAACGGTATTGCCGGGTCACAGCATGATCGTAAATCGCGCGAATGCGGTCTTGCCCCATCAACGCCGAGACAAGCATCAGGAGGGTCGACTTTGGCAGATGAAAATTGGTCATCAGGCCATCGGTCACGCGAAATTTATATCCGGGATAGATAAAAATGTCTGTCGGGCCGCGCATCGGTTCAACAATGCCCGTCGCCGCCGCTGTTTCAATCAACCGCAGCGCCGTCGTACCAACAGGAATGACACGCCCGCCGCTTGCGCGTGTTGCGTTGATCTCTGCCGCGGCAGACGCGGTCACATCACCCCATTCAGCGTGCATTTTGTGCGTTGTTACGTCATCAACTTTCACCGGCAAAAAGGTGCCCGCCCCAACATGCAGCGTCACCTCTGTGAAACTGACGCCTTTCTGCGCCAAGGCATGCAAAAGCTGTTCATCAAAATGCAGGCTTGCCGTGGGTGCGGCAACGGCCCCCGTATGGCGGGCAAAAACAGTCTGATAATCAACGACATCCTGCGCATCAGCGGCACGCCTGGAGGCGATGTAGGGCGGCAACGGCATAGTGCCCTGGGCTTGCAGGGCCGCATCAAAAGCAGGGCCCTCACTATTGAACATCACCCAAAGATCAGTTTCGCCCCTCAGGATAACTTTTGCCAACAAGCCATCGCCAAAAACGATGTCTTCACCCAGTTTCAGTTTTCGCAACGGTTTTGCCAAAACACGCCATGCACCGTCTTTTTGTTCCAGTAATGTGATGTCTACCCGCGCTTCAGCCCCGTCGCGCACTCTGTGGCCCGAAAGCCGCGAAGGGATCACACGGGTGTTATTCAGCACAAGCCGATCACCGGGTTGAAGAAGATCAATCAGATCGGTGACAACCCTGTCAGTGATTTGCGCCCCGTTCGCCACCAAAAGCTTGGCAGAAGTGCGTGGCTTTGCAGGGCGTGTCGCGATCAGAGCATCGGGTAAGTCGAAATCGAAATCAGAAAGTTTCATCCATTTCCCTTTGGCAAAACTGGTGCGGGTTTGCGAAACAGCTCTCGGAACATGCCGGGCGTCAAGATTGACAGCGGGTTGACGGATATCTTAGGCGCATCTGCGGTTCCCCCGATCTTGTAATTAAAGCCAAACAACCCTTCTCCTTTACGCGTAAGAAACGACCCGATGCCATTCAAAAGATAAATCGGTGACACCACGCCTTGCATCTGCAAGCGGCGCGATCCGCTTTGGTATATTCCGGCCATGGAAACCCCCAAAGATGCGCCGATTGCCGATCCTCGTGTCACCTCCACGGCATCCGGCGTCAGTCGAAATTCCGCGTCGGCTTGGGTAAACACCAGACCGCTGTTGTTCAACTGCTCTAACAGGCCAATCACCGAAATCGCGCTTAGCAATTCTGCCAGAACCGACGCATTTTTGACGCGGATCGTGCCAATTTTTGCGCGCCCGTTATATTCGCCCACAGCGCCTGTTGGCACCAGCTGTAAATCCAGATTGCCCCCACGGGCATGAGCAAAGATCAAAGCCGCCGCCATGACTGCGCCAGCGTCTTGTGATGTGATCCGCACAGCACTTCCTTCGCGCGAGGGCACCACCGTTCCGCGCACCGGCGCGGATCCGTTGACGTTTGCCGCGAAATCGCCGTTAAAGCCGCCGCGCGATGAAAAGTCACCGCGAAAGTCAGTCAAGGATATGCTGTCCGATACGATCAACCGATCAAGCTGAACCGTAAGCGGGCCGTCCTGTGTGCCACTGACGCCATTTCGCTTTACCGCAAGCTTGCGAAGATCAACGTCACCGGATTTGATGGCGACGCCCACCGCTTTTCCTTGCCCGCGCCCTTGCAGAGTGATGCTTGCATCCAACCATTCGTCCAACTGCACTCGGTCGAACTGCGCGGCCTCCAACCCGCCACCTTCCCGCAAAGAGATCGCGCCCTCGGCTTTCAAACCCGCACCCTCAAAGCTTAAGGTGTTAACTTTTGGCACTTTTCCAAGGGTGGCGCTTAAATTCAGGCTGCCCGAAGTCTGCGCTTTTTTTGTCCAGCCCAAGGCGGGTAAGCTTAGGGCAAGTCCCTGCAAATCAGATGTCAGCGTCAATTCGGCCGGTTTTTCATTGGGCAGTTGCACCGAGATCTGGGCAGGGCCTTCGCCTTTGATCATGCCGTCAGGCAGCACGACACCAAGATCACGCAGGTGGCTGTCAGTCAGGGTGACTTCGCCAACAATAGCGGATTTTCCTTTTGCGGTTGGACCAAACGGTTGGGTGAACGTCACATCGAAGGGCAATGTATCCAGCAAACCTGTGCCAGAGATTTTCAAGCCCGCCACACCCGCTGTCACAGCGAGGGATGGTGCCGTGATGCGTCGATTTGCGACAAGAACATCCGATTGGAAATCAGTGATGGTGCCAGTCACCGAATAATCAACATCGTCGAGCAGAACCTTTGCCTTCAACGGAAAACTCAGCTTTGTTTGCAACTGTGCCCGGCCCTGCCCCAGTTCCACCGGACGCTTTGCTTTGGTCAGGAAACCGAATGGCGGTTGATCCAGCAGCGAAAGCGCAGCCGTCAAGCTGCTGTTTGATAACAGCGTTATGTCGGCACGGGCTGGGATCTGGTTGATGTCCTTGATTTTGAACACCGTGCCCGCGGCATCAATATGTCCGCCGATGGGCGGTGTTACATAGCCATTTTCCAGAACCAAGGTATAGACCTGATCTTCAATCGTCGAATACCCCGAACCTTGCTGAACCGGTGGCAATGCCTTCAAAAACCGCACGTCGGTACCAGAAAATTCATACCCTAAAGACAGACGTGGTGCCACTTGTGGGGCCAAACGAACCGCGGCCTTGACGTTGAACAGCGTGCCATCCAAAACATTCAGCGCAACCCAGTTGCGGGTTTTGGCGATCAGACGAATGGGCCAAAGCGCGACAAGTTTGGCCGGTTCAATTTTGTCCAAGGCCACGTCCAGCGATACGCGCCAACCCTTTGGGTCCGCTGACAGCTCGCCTTTGAGCGATACATGGGTTTCTGCCTCGGTCAGGGTCAGTTGGCCAATTTCCACGACGAAAGGGTTCAGGGTCAGGCGCAAGTCAAGGGATCCTTGCGAAAACTCTACCGGTTCCTGGAAAAGACCGGCCGGGTCAACCTTCACCTTTGAAAACGCGATCTGGGTAATAAACGCCCCCGGTTGCCCACCCCCCAGTGCCGCCATCAGGGGCGCGCCCGTAGCATCAGTGATGTAGCTGTGACCCGTCGCTGACAATCGCAAGGATGGGCTTTCGATCGACAAGTCTGATAAGGCGATACGCGCTTTTTGTGGATTGTAGGCCAACGTCAAGCCCGCCCGGTCAAAGCCGATCGGCGCTGTTTGTGGCGTAGGTTTCAACACGCCCTTGCCAATTTCAAGCGTACTATCCAAGGGGCCAAACTGCCCGTTTTCGTCAAGCGTGGCAGCAAGCCGTCCTGAAATTGGCGCATCAAGGGCTGCAAGCCATGCCAAAGGTGCCACTTGCGCGGCAAGATCGCCCGCGGCGATCCCTTCGACAGTCGCGGACAATCTGGCCGCGCGCGTGGCCTTATCCGATACCGCCGTCATGGCTATGCGTGCAGGTCTGGTCTGATCCACGGCGATTGACAGGCTAAGTTGTGCGGCCATTTCTGATGAACTGTTTTCCAGCACCAGCTTGCCATCACCAGCCTGCCATTGCTGCCCAGACCGTGCATCGGTCAACACAAGGGTCAACGCCTCGGCCTCTATCGTGGTCAGCTGCGCAAAAGTCGGCGCTGCAAAAGCCCTTTCCACCGCGTCCAAAACATCGGCGATGCTGCGCCAACTTGCGGCGGGCTGCTGCGTTCCAAAATCAAGGTCCAGTCGCCCATCGGGATTGCGCTTTACCGCAAAGCGCCCGCCAATCACCCGCAGGTTTTGAGGGCGCAGACGACCGGTGATCAGCGATTTGGGGTCAAAAGAGGCGCGGACTTCCGGCAAAGCCACCAATGTCGTGCCGTCTTTTTGCAAAATCCTCAGGTCTTCCAGTGCCAGGCGCGGCACCCAATCTTTGTCAACCATGACCTCTATCGCGCCGACTGACAGTGACAAATCGGTCAGGGTTTCAGCCACGGCAATGTTGATGCGGGTTTCCACCTCGGCCACCGCCCAAACGGGCAACTTTATCGGTTTGCCGGAAACAGCAAGCAACGCAAACGCGCCCAGCCCGGCCATCAAAATCAACCCGATCAAAAACCATAAACCAATTGCCCCGCGTCGCCGCTTTCGGGGCAAGACAACGGGCGGATTTGCTGGATCAGTTTCGATTGGATGTCTCGTCAAATTCAGGTGTTTTCGTTAGGCTTAACAGGAGTGGCCTTTAACTTTGCAAAAAGGCAACTAAAACCTCTGAAGTATTATGCCAATCCAGCAAGGAGAATCCATGCTATCCCCCGGAAACCCCGTTCCTGATTTCACACTTCCACGTGATGGCGAAGGCACGATCACGCTGTCTGCGCTGCAACCCGGAAAAGTTGTTCTTTATTTTTACCCAAAAGATGACACGTCGGGTTGCACGCTGGAAGCACAAGAATTTACTGCAAGGCTAAGCGAATTTACTGCTGAGGGGGCAACCGTGATCGGAATATCAAAAGACAGCGTCAAAAGTCACGACAAGTTTTCCAACAAATATGGCTTGGGAATCATTCTTGCATCCGACGAATTTGGCACAACTTGCGAAGATTACGGCGTCTGGGTGCAAAAAAGCATGTATGGCAAAACCTACGAAGGCATTGAGCGCGCCACATTTCTGATCAACACCGATGGCACTTTGGCACAAGCCTGGCGCAAAGTTTCTGTCAAAGGCCATGTCGATGAGGTTCTGGCCGCCGTCCGCGCAATGTGATGGGGCTGACTTTGGCAGAGATGGCGGTTCAGGTTCTGAACACCGCTGACGGGCGCGAAAAAACTGCCCTTGGCCGCCGTCACGCAGAATCATGGTTTGCGTCGCGTGAGAACGGCGTTGGTATCAGCATCGGAACAGGATCGCCGCCACCATCGCCCGCGCGACCAGCGGTGCCGGTGCTGTTGGACCCCCGCGATGTGCCGCGCCGAAAGCCTGGCAGTCCGGCTGGGCGCATCGCCCTGTTGCACGCGATTGCCCATATAGAATTGAACGCTGTTGACCTGCACTGGGATATTATCGCGCGTTTCAGCCATGTTCCGCTACCGCTTGGCTACTACGATGATTGGGTGAAGGCGGCAGATGATGAAGCCAAGCATTTCAATCTGATGTGTGATTGTCTTGAAACCGCAGGCAGCTTTTATGGCGCATTGCCAGCCCATGCCGGCATGTGGCGGGCCGCAGAAGATACGGTTGATGATCTGTTAGGCCGCCTTGCCGTTGTGCCCATGGTGCTGGAGGCGCGCGGCCTTGATGTGTCGCCCGCCATGATCGAGGTGTTTCGCAAAGCCGGTGATTCCGGCGCGCTGGCAGCATTGGAGACGATTTACCGCGAGGAAGTGGCGCATGTGGCTTATGGGTCCAAATGGTTCAATTTCCTGTGCGGGCGACATGACCAAGATCCAAAGGACGCCTTCCACGCTTTGGTACGCAAATATTTTCATGGTGCGCTAAAGCCCCCATTCAATGAAGAAAAACGCGCCGAGGCAGGCATTCCTCCAGATTTTTACTGGCCATTGGCTGAACTGGCAAAAGCCCGCGACTGACAGCTGCCCATGAAAAGCATCCCGGCTGTCATCGGCAGATTCTCGCCTAATCTGGCATCATTCCGCGTGATCAAGATGCGGTTTGGTCAAATTTGTTGCGGTGCGTGGCTTCGCTGTTTAATTGTAGGGTCGGGGGTCAGATGTTGTGCAGCTTTGCATAGCTGCCTTGGCCGATGTCTGATAATCGGATGATAATAGTGCTGACACATCTATCATATCGCGTGAACGCGGCACTTGAACGCCATCTGCCAGAGCAGCGCCTTTTCCTTAAATCCGATATTGAAACCCGCTTTGTTCGCCTGCGACCCGTCACCCAGGCGATCGCTTTGGTGGGTGGGACGTTCTTGCTGGCTTGGACGATTGTGGCGACAGCGGTGATCTTGATGGATTCCATTGGTGCCGGTTCAGGGCGTGAACAGGCGCTGGTGAAGCAGGGTCTTTATGAGCAACGATTGAATGCGCTTTCGTCTGACCGTGATCTTCGGGCAGAGGAAGCCGTGCGCGCGCAAGATCGCTTTAACCTGGCCTTGGATCAGGTGTCCGATATGCAGGCGCGTCTGCTTGCGTCCGAAGACAGCCGGCGCGAAATGGAGACGGGCATTGATGTCATTCAAAACACCCTGCGCCGCACAATCGATGAACGGGACGAAGCACGCGTGGATGCGGGCCGTGCTACATTGGCTCTGGCGCAGCAGGGCGGCACGACTGGCACAGAAATTGGCCGCGCCCGCGACACCATTGCCACGCTGGAGTTTTTAACCGACGCGCTTGGAACCACGGCCAAGGATCGCGATTCGCAGGAACTGGCGGCGGACGCTGCACGTGACGACGTGGCAGCCATGCAAATCGCACAGCGGGGCGTCGATCTGCGCAATGACGCCATTTTTGCCAAACTGGAAGAAGCCGTCACAGTGTCGATGGATCCGTTGGACAAGATGTTTCGGGATGCAGGCCTGTCGCCGGATGATCTGCTAAAGCAGGTCCGCAAAGGGTATTCCGGCCAGGGTGGCCCGTTGTCGCCGCTGACCCTATCAACCAGTGGTCCGGCGCCAAACGCTGACGAAATCCGCGCGAATGCCATTTTGGCCGGGCTGGACCGGATGAACCTTTACCGTCTTGCCGCTTTCAAGGCACCTTTTGCGATGCCTGTGAAAAGCGCATTTCGCTTTACCTCTGGTTTTGGATTTCGGCGTGATCCCAAAGGTGCCGGGACGCGCATGCACGAGGGCACAGATTTTGCGTCGGGCTACGGCACGCCGATATACGCCACAGCGGACGGCGTTGTTTCTTATGCCGACTGGGATAATGGCTATGGCCGTTTGATCAAGATCCAACACGACTTCGGAATCGAGACTCGTTTTGGCCATCTGTCGCAAATCCGGGTCGAGGTTGGACAAAGGGTATCGCGCGGCGACAGGATCGGTGATATGGGAAATTCAGGCCGGTCTACTGGCACCCACCTTCACTATGAAATTCGCTTCGGCGCAAAAGCAGTGAACCCGATGACCTTCATAAAGGCAGCGCGAGATGTTTTCTAAAAGCAGGATCAACGAACCCGGCCCAAAACAGCCAGAGGCAGAAAAGCCAAAGGCCCCGGAAATGTCGGCCCCCAAGCCGTCGATGGATTTTATGCCGACTGCGGCGAAAGGAAAGGCCGGCGTGTCAATATTGTCATCTGATCTGACAGTGGTTGGAAACTTGAAAACCAGCGGGGATATTCAAGTTGAAGGCACTGTCGAAGGCGATATTCGCGCGCATTTGCTGACCGTTGGCGAAACCGCCACCATCCGCGGCGAAATCGTCGCTGATGATATTGTGGTCAATGGACGAGTGATTGGCCGTGTGCGTGGGCTGAAGGTGCGCTTGACTGCGACGGCGCGGGTTGAGGGTGATATCATCCACAAAACCATCGCTATCGAAAGCGGTGCGCATTTTGAAGGCTCGGTTCAGCGTCAGGAAGACCCGCTGGCCAACAGCAGACCAGCACTTGCAGCGCCTGCCCCCGCCATTACAAAATCTAACGACGGCATCTGATCTTTGACAGGTATGGAGTGCAGCAAGGGCACCTTCCGGTGCCCTTTTGTTTTGTCTCAGACAGCCAAACATTGAAATAGCAGATCAATCGTCGCCTTGCGCGTCTGCGCGAGACTTGCCTGAAACCTGCATGGCAAGCGTTGCGGCCATGAAGCCGTCAAGATCGCCATCCAAAACACCACCGGTATCTGATGTCTCGTGGCGTGTACGCAGGTCTTTCACCATTTGGTATGGCTGCAAGACATAAGACCGGATCTGGTTGCCCCAGCCCGCATCGCCTTTGCTTTCATGCTGCGCATTTACAGCAGCATTCCGTTTGTCCATTTCCAACTGGTAAAGCCGCGATTTCAACGCATCCATACAGTTGGCGCGGTTTTGGTGCTGCGATTTTTCAGAACTCGTCACCACAATGCCCGATGGCATATGGGTGATGCGCACGGCGGAATCAGTGGTGTTAACGTGCTGTCCGCCGGCACCCGATGACCGGTAGGTATCGATCCGGATGTCATTGGCGGGAATATCAATTTCAATATTGTCATCGACCACAGGATAGACCCAAACCGAACTGAACGACGTGTGCCGCTTGGCCGCGGAATCGTAGGGCGAGATGCGCACAAGACGGTGCACACCAGATTCGGATTTCAGCCAGCCATAGGCATTGGTGCCACTGATCTTGTAAGATGCTGATTTAATGCCCGTTTCTTCACCGGCACTTTCAGCCTGCAGTTCTACCTTGTAGCCTTTCTTTTCTGCCCATCGCACATACATCCGCGCCAACATGCTTGCCCAATCACAACTTTCGGTGCCACCGGCCCCGGCATTGATCTCCAGGAATGTGTCATTTCCGTCTGCTTCACCGTCGAGCAAAGCCTCGAGTTCTTTTGCCGCAGCCAGATCGACCAAAGCCTTTAGCGCGGCTTCTGCTTCCGTGACAATTTCATTGTCACCCTCAGCCTCGCCAAGTTGTATCAATTCCACATTGTCGCTTAGACCGTTTGAAATCAGCTTATAGGTCGATAGCGCGTCCAGCAGCCCCTGGCGTTCGCGCATAAGCTTTTGCGCTTTTGCAGGGTTATTCCAAAGATCCGGTGCCTCAATCAGCGCGTCAAACTCTTCCAGGCGGTGCGATGCTGTTTCATAATCCATGCGCTGCGCCAACAGCTTTACCGATTTGCGGATCGCCTCTACATTGTTCAACGTCTCAGCGCGCATGGGTCTTGGTCCTTGGAAAATGAGTTCGCGCTGTGTGATAGCGGGAAGGCAAAGTGTGGGCAAGGGTCAGGCCCTGCTGGTCAATAAAGCCCGCCCGAGCTAACCGTCCCAAAATCAGCTTTGCCCGGAATGACCTTGGTTGCACCGGTTGCCGTTTTCACAGAAACGCCACCCTCATCCCCGCCGGTTTCACCGTATGCGAACAATGGCAGATTTTCACCCATACCAAACCCACCGTCCACAAAGGTACCAGCGGACGGATCTTCACCGTCACGGAAGTATTCGGCGATCACGTTGTCACCCGCAGCCCCTTCAGGCAACGGCGCGCCGGTGAATCGGTCCATGTTCATGAAAAACCCGCCCGGAGGCACCTGAAACTTGGTGCCGCCATATTTCTTGATTGCCGTTTCCATAAAAGATTGAAAAACCGGACCGCAAAACCCGGCACCTGACGCATCGCTGCCAAGTGTGCGCGGTTGATCATAGCCAATATAGCACCCCGCCACGATGTTTGAGGTAAATCCAATGAACCAGACATCCTTGGCATCATTCGTCGTGCCCGTCTTACCCGCAACGGGCACCGGCAAGTTAATGCCCCGCGCCGTGCCACGCTGCACCACGCCTTCCAGCATCGAGGTCAACTGATAGGCCGTTATTGCATCCATCACCCGTTCGCGGTTTGACGTGATCTGCGGCACAAGCCCCGGATCAAGGCTGGCAGTGCGGCAGTCGTCACAGGTCCGCTGGTCATGGCGATAGACTGTCTTGCCGTTGCGGTCTTGCACCCGGTCCACCAGCGTTGGTTCCACCCTCTCGCCGCCATTTGCGAACATGGCGTAGGCCGCGACCATCTTGAACAAGGTCGTCTCTTGCGCCCCAAGCGAGTTTGCCAGGAACTGATCCATCCGGTCATAGACACCAAATCGTTCTGCATACCCTGCCACAGTCTGCATGCCGATTTCTTGGGCAATCCGGACTGTCATCAGGTTGCGCGACTGCTCGATGCCGGTGCGCAAAGGCGTTGGGCCGTAAAATTTGTTGGATGCGTTCTTTGGCCGCCACAGTCCTTGCGGCGTATCAACTTCAATGGGCGCGTCCACCACGATGGTCGACGGCAAAAACCCGGAATCCAGCGCCGCAGCATAGACAAAGGGCTTGAAGCTGGACCCGGGCTGCCGCGTCGCTTGTGTGGCGCGGTTAAAGGTCGAGTCCTGATACGAAAATCCGCCCTGCATCGCCAAAACGCGGCCGGTGTTCACGTCCATTGCCATGAACCCGCCCTGCACTTCGGGCACCTGACGCAGCGACCAGCGCACAAAACTGCCGTCTTCATCCTTGGTAATGGCACGCACCAGCACCACATCGCCTACCGCCACCAGATCGCCGGGAGTCTTTGCTTTTTTGCCAAGACTGCCATCCTCAAGCCGCTTGCGCGCCCAAGTTACATCATCCGCCGGTATGAAATCACCGCCCACGGCCACATCGACGCCTTCGATGCCGATGCGCGCGCTGTCCTCGCCCATCTCCAACACAACGGCGGGATGCCAGCCTGCCACATCGCGGGGCAGTTTAAGATCCAGCAACGCCGCCCGCCAGTCGGCCTGCGAGCCCAACTTTTCGAGAGCTATCACCTGCCGCGTGCCACGCCAAACGCCCTGCCCGCGATCGTATTTTTCAAGCCCCGTACGCAGCGCCTTTGCCGCCTCGGTCTGCAAAGCGGGGTCTACCGTTGCGCGTATGGTCAGGCCGCCGCCAAAAAACTCTTCCTCGCCAAAAGTGCCGGACAGCTGGCGGCGGATTTCATCGGTAAAATAATCCCGCGGCGGCAAGGCGGCGCTGAATGCCGGAAAATCGCCGTTTTGAACGGTCAGCAACGGCTCCGCGGCAGAGGCTTTGGCAACTGCAGGCGTGATATAGCCATCGTCCGCCATTCGATTTAAAACATAAGTCCGCCGTTCCAGCACACGGTCTTTGTTGCGCACCGGGTGCAGCTTTGAAGGCTCTTTTGGCAAGGTTGCCAGATAGGCCGCTTCTGCGGGCGACAACTCACTCAGGGCCTTATTGAAATAAGTTTGCGCCGCTGCCGCCACACCGTATGAATTTTGGCCCAGAAAAATCTCGTTCAAATACAGCTCAAGGATCTTTTCCTTGGACAGCGTTTCTTCCAGACGCACAGCAAGAATAATTTCTTTGATCTTGCGTTCGGCACTGCGATCACCAGACAGCAAAAAGTTCTTCATCACCTGTTGCGTGATCGTGGATGCCCCCCGCAGATTGCGCCCGCGTGACAGGACAGCATCGCGAAACGCCGCCACCATGCCCGTCGCATCATAGCCGTGATGGGTGTAAAACCGCTGATCTTCGGCCGCAACGAAAGCATGTTTCACCAGATCAGGAATTTCTTCAGCCGGCACAAACAAGCGACGTTCTTGCGCAAATTCGTCAATCATTTTGCCTTCGCCGGAATAGATCCGGCTGATGGTGGGCGGCGTGTACTGTGCAAGGCTTTCATGGCTGGGCAGATCGCGGGTGTAGCTGTAAAAAATGCCGCCGATGGTCAGCGCACCAAACAACACGCCAAGCGTCAAGGCCGTGAAAATAGCCCCGAAAAAAGATCCGACAAACCTGATCACCGATGTAGCCCCATGTTCAAATCAAACCCCCTTATACACGGGCAAAGCGACAAAGGTCAAAACCAAGCATTTGACCCACCCGCCAAAGCACAGCACATTTGTTTTACTTGCGCCGCAAGCCCTTCAGGGCAGCATCCTCTTGAGTCCAGATCATCACGCCATCGCGGATAGCCACTGCCATGCGCGCCCGCCATTTCTCGTCCGTCAGGCGCGCAAGGTCACGGGCACTGGATAAAAAGCCCAGTTCTATCAAAACGGACGGAATGTCGGGCGATTTCAAAACCGAAAACCCCGCCGATTGCAGCGGTATGCGGTGCATCTTCAGGTCTGCCGATGTCATTGCTTCTGCCAACGCCCCGGCCAAGCGCATGGTGCGTGGTGCCGTTTCCGCGCGCGCCATATCCATCAAGATGGTTGCCACAAGATCATCTTGCCCCGCCAGATTGACGCCTGCCAGCAAATCATCCCTGTCATGGCGTTCTGCCAATGTGGCGGCCGCGGCCTCGCTCGCCTCGCCCGATAAAGTATAAATCACCGCACCTGCAGCTTCGCCTTCCTCCAACGCATCCGCGTGAAGCGAAATCAGCACATCCGCATGTTCTGCCCGCGCAATCGAAATACGCGCCTCAAGCGGCACAAACAGATCTTCGTCCCGTGTCATGACAACCTTGAACAGCCCTTCGCGCAGCAACAATTCTTTCAGCGTTCTCGCAAAGCTGAGCATCAGCTTGGCCTCGGTTTGCCCGCTGCGTTCTGCGCCCGGATCAATGCCACCATGCCCCGGATCAATAACCACCACCACCTTGCCCTCATCAGGCTTGGCGCGGGGCACAAGCGGTGCCGGTTCTGGCAATGCCCAGCCAGCCGGTTCAGGCAGTGCCGATGCCCGTGCAAAAGCGGCGGCGTCGGTGGGTTTCATCGTAACATTGACACGGACCGTATCGCTGGCTGTGATCATCTCGGCCAGTGACACAAGATATGGTCCGTCCAATTCCAGGACCAACCGAGACCAGCCCGGCCTGAAAATGCCCGCGCGCACGGCCTTTATACGGTCAGTGCTGATTGGAACCGCCGACACCCCGGCAAAATCAACCTCGCGAAAATCCATGATCAGCCGTGGCGGGTCCGCAAACACGCGTGTGCGCCATGGCACCGCCTGCGACAGGGAAAGCACTATCTTCACATCAATCCCCGCCTCCGCGAAGGATGTTTCCGCCACATCAAGCCGGGCCAGCGCGGATAGGTCTTGCTGCGCATGTGCCTGCAACGCACCGAAACAAGCTGCAAACATGAAGACCATTGCGCAGAAACGCCGCGCGAATTGCAAAGGCAAGGATCGTTGATTCGACCTGATCACCCGTCCGTGAATTGTAACCTGCATCGCGCCGCCTTTATGTTTTCCATGACAGTGTCGCGCGGCACTGTGCGGGTCAAGCGGTCAGGCGCTTGGGCTGTTGTTTGCCAAGGCTCCACGATATATGAGGGTCCAACGTGCACGCCGGCTTGGCCCTGTCAGAACTGCGACGATCTTAAGTCGCTATGAGGATACGATGATACGATATAGTCTTGGCATCACTTTGGCACTTCTCATCGGCATGCAGGCCGCAGCGGCGGACTTTGCTGAGCTGTCTGATGATGATCGTGCTGCGTTTCGTGATGAAGTGCGCGCCTATCTTTTGGAAAATCCCGAAGTCATCATGGAGGCGATCCAGGTTCTGAAAGACCGCGATGCGGCGACCGAAGTGCAAAATGATGTGGCCCTTGTGCAAGATAATGCAGCCGCGCTTTTCAACAGTGAAACAGACTGGGTTGGTGGCAACAAGGACGGTGATATCACCATTGTCGAATTTATGGATTACCGGTGCAGCTACTGCAAAAAAGCCAACGCCGAGATTGCGGAACTGGTGAAATCAGACGGCAATATTCGCTTTATCTTGAAAGAATATCCGATACTTGGCGAACAATCCGATCTTGCATCACGCTTTGCGATTGCCGTGCATCAAATTGGCGGTGACGCGGCTTATATGGCAGCACATGAAACGCTGATGGTGATGCGCGCCGATATTACCGGGGCGGCTCTTGACAAGATTTCGCTGGATTTGGGCCTTGATCCAGCAGCTATAAATGCCCGGATGCAAACCCCCGACGTAGCCGCTGTGATAGCGGCAAACCGCGCTCTTGGCGACATCATGCGTGTCAACGGCACGCCGACCTTTGTTGTGCAAAAAACCTTGCTGCGTGGTTATGTGCCGCTGGACGGCATGCGCCAGATTGTTGCCGATGAACGCAAGGGTTGATTATTCGGCCGCCTCCGCTTCAGCCGCCTCAGCCGCATCAATTTCGGCGGCTTTCTGTTCTACCAATTCGACAATGTGATCGACCATCCGCTCGTTGCCCAGCTTGTGAACCTGCTTACCGGCCAGATATACCATCCCAGACCCCGCGCCGCCGCCGGTAAAACCGATATCGGTCATCAAGGCCTCGCCGGGACCGTTCACCACACAGCCGATGATCGACAGGCTAAGCGACGTGGTAATATGCGCCAGGCGGACTTCCAGTGCCGATACGGTCTTGATCACGTCAAAGCCCTGCCGCGCGCAGGATGGGCAGGAAATAATTGTCACCCCCCGGTGGCGCAGGCCAAGCGATTTCAAAATCTCAAAGCCAACCTTGACCTCTTCGACCGGATCAGCAGACAGCGACACCCGGATCGTGTCGCCAATGCCGTTCCACAACAGATTGCCCAGACCGATGGCAGATTTCACCGTGCCCGATACCAGACCGCCGGCTTCGGTAATGCCCAGATGAATGGGCGCATCGGTGGCTTCGGCCAGCTTTTGATAAGCCGCCGCCGCCATGAAAACGTCTGATGCTTTGACCGAAATCTTGAATTCGTGAAAATCGTTGTCTTGCAGCAGCTTGATGTGATCCAGCCCGCTTTCCACCATCGCATCTGGGCATGGCTCGCCGTATTTTTCCAGCAAATGCCGCTCAAGCGACCCGGCATTCACCCCAATGCGGATGGAACAACCATGATCCTTGGCGGCTTTCACCACCTCTGCAACCCGCTTTGCATCCCCGATATTGCCGGGATTGATGCGCAAACAGGCGGCCCCCGCCTCTGCCGCTTCGATCGCGCGCTTATAATGAAAATGGATATCCGCCACGATCGGCACCGGGCTTTCCGCCACAATTTCCCGCAATGCGCGCGTACTTGCTTGATCAGGCGTGGATATGCGCACGATATCTGCGCCCGCAATGGCACAGCGTTGCACCTGTTCAATCGTAGCGGCAATATCCGTGGTCAGCGTGTTGGTCATCGTCTGCACCGATATCGGCGCATCACCGCCGACCAGAACCTTACCAACGCTGATCTGGCGCGACACGCGACGATAGACATTGCGCCAGGGACGGATGGTATTCAGCGACATCGACTATGCCTCATTGCAGTGTGTTCAATTGCAACAGATAGCCTTGGCTTTGCAGCACAGCAACCTCTGCCACACCACTATCAAGTGAAGCATGATTATTCTGAAGGGGCCGGAACGATTGTGTCGATCAAATCGCCTGAATCAACCGACACAAATCGCGCCAGATCAACATCCACAGTCGGCTCGGCCAAAGCATAGGCTGCCGTCAGGGATTCCGGCGACAGCACCACATTCTTGACCACCTGCGCGCCCGGTGCAGCCGGACCGTAAGTCACGCCATTCACGGCGAAATAAACAGACCCTGAATTGCCTGCCCGCAGCAAGGCAGGTTCTTCAAGCTGGGGCACGACATACCGCTCACCCGCATCAAGGTTCTTTTCAAACAGCACAGTCCCATCCGCCGATTGCACCCGCACCCAAGATGGGCGCACAGCCAGCAATTCAACCGCAGGCGCATCAGCGGCAACAACCTGAATCGCCGCGTCGATTGCTGCAGCTTGAGTATCAAAGTCGATGGGCGGTGCACCAATTCCAGCCAGTCCGGTAATATTTAATCCCGGATTAATTGAGGATATCGGGCCATCGCGAGACACCAAAACCGGCACATCCAATGCCTCCGGACGGTACAAACGGCCCATCAAATCCGGCTGCGCCGTCTTGTCATTCGCCGCTACAACATCCTCAGCACCGGCAGTCGCGGGGGCGGAGCGCACAAGCGGGGCGGAAGACCCATCGACGTTCCCCAGGGGATCAATTTCAGCAACCACAGTCGGCGCTTGGTCAATCGGCGCAAGCTGGACGCGCTGCACCTCTTTCAACACCGACCATCCGCCATAGCCAATGGCCGAGATCAGCGCGATCAGCACGAAAATAGACCCGACTGCCCCCGGTTCCACCCGCGCAAACATACCTTCCGCGCGCGGCACGAAGCTTGCGTTCGGATTGGCCAACGGGTCGCCATACACCGGCGCACGACTGCGTGCGGCCATTATGCCGGCAGAAGACGCGGCGGCTGACATGCCATGGGCTACCGCAAAGTTTGCCTCGCCACAGAACCGCAAGAACGCCCAATCCGGATCCATCCCCAGATACCGCGCATAAGATCGCACATAGCCCGCGACAAACCCTTGGGTTTCAAACGCTGACACATCGCAGTTTTCAATCGCCGCAATATAGGTGGCCTTGATCTTTAACTCACGCTGCACGTCTAACAGAGACTTGCCCATGGTTGCACGTTCGCCGCGCATCACGTCGCCAAGGCGCAACTCAAAGTCGTCAAAGCCCTTTGGCTTGTCGACTTCGGTCGTCGAAGGTTTAGCCCTCCGTCCGATCATACTTTGTATAGCCCTCACTGCCCCATTCGCCCAAGTCGCGATTTTACGCGACTCACAGACCGTCCTATTGTGCTTAAACTAGCACAGGGCAAGGGCTTATGCATCCGCAGATACGGCGCTTGAGATCGATGGGCGTGTTTCAGCATGAAATGACACAATTCATCATGGATTGTTCAAAAATCGCAACCAACCCTGCCCGACCGCGCCGCGCAACACCGCTTTGCCAGGACACCTTGCCGCGAAATTCAAGCCGTTAATTGTCAATAATCACAGTGCAATCATTTGCGTCAGTCATCTTGGCTGCACAGGCGGCAATGGCTGCATCGGCCGCATTTGCGCCCTTTGCCATGCCCCAGGTGCCGGTCGTTGCGGAAACTGCCAAAGCCGCACCCTTGCCGCCGTAGTCTTTGCGAAACGCGGCTGTTGCATCAGCAGACATCTGAATTGGTCGCGCCTCCCATCCTTTGGGCCGAACCAATGCAACGATAACGCAAGCATCTTTGCCTTTTCGCGCAGCATCACAGCCCGCCAAAGCCGCGACAGATGCCGCTTCGACAGAATGATAATTGGCGGCAGCAACGGTTGCTTCTGACATCAGCCCTTCGTTCGGTGATACAGCGATGGCACCATAATAGGGCTGCTGAACCGCAACAGACCCCAAAATCTCGGCTTGATTATCAACCAAAAAGGGCTGTTTGATCACTTGAACAGCAACATCCTTCCCGGAAAACAGCGCTTTTTTTGCCGCTTTGCCCGTCAGAACTTCCGCCGACACGCCGCCAGCAAGGCCGGCAACCAGTGCTGCTGACAAAATCAATCCAAACCGCATGCTCGTCTCCGCTTAAGCCTATTTCTCGCTACATACCCGCGTCTGCGCGCACTGGACAGTGCCCATCCGCCTGATAGGCTTCAATCCGCATCACGAAGGGGAGAATGCTATGACCTTGGACGCCGTCCTGGCGCAAATTGACGCCACTTTGCCCGAGGCATTGGACCGTCTGCTGGCCTTGTTGCGCATTCCCTCAATCTCGACCGATCCGGTATTCAAATCCGACTGTGCCCGCGCCGCTGATTGGCTGGTTGATGATCTGCAGTCTTTGGGGTTTCAGGCAAGCAGCCGCCCGACACCCGGCCACCCGATGGTTGTGGGCCACGGCGGCAAAGGGGATAAACACCTGCTGTTTTATGGCCATTACGATGTGCAGCCAGTCGATCCCCTGTCTTTGTGGCACCGCGACCCGTTTGATCCCATTATCGAAGATACCCCAAAAGGCCGCGTGATCCGGGCGCGCGGGTCGTCCGATGACAAGGGTCAGTTGATGACGTTCCTGGAGGCGTGCCGGGCCTGGAGTGTCGTCCATGGCACCCTGCCCGGCCGCTTGACGATCTTTCTGGAGGGCGAAGAAGAATCAGGCTCGCCATCCCTGATCCCGTTCATGCAGACGCATGCCGATGAACTGCGCGCTGACATCGCCCTGATCTGTGACACCGGACTTTATGACCCGACCACCCCTGCCATCACCACCATGCTGCGCGGACTTTTGGGCGAAGAAATAACCATTCACGGCCCTGACATGGATTTGCATTCCGGCATGTATGGCGGTGCCGCGATCAACCCGGTCCGGGTCCTGACCCGCATCATTGCGAACCTGCACGATGGCACGGGCCGCATCACTGTGCCGGGATTCTACGATGGTGTCACCGAGCTGCCCGAGGCGATCCGCGCGCAGTGGCAGGGCCTTGCCTTTGATCACGCCAGTTTTCTGGGCGATGTTGGCCTGTCGGTGCCCGCGGGCGAACACGACCGCACGCCGCTTGAAATGATCTGGTCGCGCCCCACAGCCGAAGTGAACGGCATTTGGGGCGGCTATACCGGCGATGGCTTCAAAACTGTGCTGCCCGCTGAAGCCCACGCGAAAATCAGCTTTCGGCTGGTCGGCGATCAAGACCCGGACCTGATCCGCGCTGCATTTCGCACTTGGGTAAAACACCAATTGCCCGCCGATTGCCGCGTTGAATTCCTAAGTCATGGAAATTCCACCGCCAGCGTGATGGCCATCACCAACCCCGCGTTTGAGGCGGCACGACAGGCCCTGTCGGACGAATGGGAAAAACCTGCGGTTTATGTCGGATCTGGCGGATCGATACCCATTGCCGGCTATTTCAAGACCTACCTTGATATGGACGCGATGCTGATCGGCTTTGCCAAGGATGATGATCTGATCCATTCCCCGAACGAGAAATACGATGTTGAAAGTTTCCACAAAGGCATCCGGTCCTGGGCGCGAATCCTGGCCCGTTTGGTGTGACGCCAGCGCATGGCCTTCGGCGAGGATATTTGTGCCAAGATGAAAGGTGAAGACAAGTGCAGGTAAAAATCAGCGATGCAGCATTGCCAGATCAAGCTGCGTGGCGTGCGTTGTGGCAGGATTATCTGACGTTTTATGGCGTTTCTTTGTCTGCAGAGGTCACCGATCATACATGGGCCCGGATGCTGGACCCCGGATCGCGCCTGTCCGGGCGGTTTGCGTTTCTTGAAGGCATCATGGTCGGCTTTGCGATCCATCATCACCACGCTTCTACATGGGTGGCGGGCGACGATTGTTATCTGGAAGACCTGTTTCTTGACGATGCCGCCCGTGGCCACGGAATTGGCCGTGCGTTGATCGATGATCTGATCGATATTTCGCACGAAAAGGGCTGCAAGCGGCTGTATTGGCACACCGACAAGGGCAATGCCACGGCGCGACGGTTATACGATCACTATGCGCGCGAAGATGGTCATGTGCGTTATCGGATGGCCCTGCCCTGACCTCGGCCCAAAAAAAAACAGGGGCCCGAAGGCCCCTGTTTCGAATATCTGACGGCAACCTGTTATGACGCGACTTTAATCTCAGTTGCTTCGTGCACTGTTCCTTTCATCTCCCACATCAGGGAAACCTTTTCACCAACCTTGAAACCATCAAGCTTTACGCCCTTTGGCAACATGTAAAGCGTGCCGTCTTGCAACGTCACAGACATCACTTTGGCATCAATAGCCTTGATTGTGCCGACCGTGTAGGTTGGCGCGGCAAAGGCAGCGGACGCAAAGCCAAGCGACGC
>JAYSPY010000110.1:0-7324 GCA_043721855.1 Pseudorhodobacter sp. | reverse complement strand
AACCCACGGCCGACGGTTTTCGCAACTATCTGAAAACCGAGTACACGGTTTCGGCAGAAGAGCTGTTGATTGACCGCGCGCAACTGCTGACACTATCTGCACCCGAAATGGCCGTTCTTGTTGGCGGTTTGCGGGTTTTGGATGCCAATGCCGCAGGCTCCCAGCACGGGGTTCTCACCAAGCGGCCCCTGTCGCTGAGTAACGACTTTTTCGTAAATCTGCTTGATATGGGCACGGTTTGGAAGGCCGTCAGCGAAGCCGATGATGTGTTTGAAGGTCGGGACCGTGCGACGGGTGAGTTGAAATGGCTGGCCACGCGTGCCGATCTTGTGTTCGGTTCCAACTCGCAACTGCGCGCCTTGTCCGAAGTCTATGCCGCAAGCGACGCCGAGCATGGCTTTGTGCAAGATTTTGTCGCAGCCTGGACCAAAGTGATGAACCTTGATCGCTTTGATATGGCTTGATTTGGGGCCGGCATCATCCACAGGGTGACGCCAACCCCTAAAAACCCCTGGCGGCGCTTCGATGTCTTGATCAAGTGCCGCCAAGGTAACAAAATCCAAATCCGAAGGCAGTGATCTATACAAAGTCAGGGTTTGGTAGGCCCGGAGGGACTCGAACCCCCAACCAAGGCGTTATGAGCGCCCTGCTCTAACCAGTTGAGCTACAGGCCCCCAACGATGCCTGACTAGCAGAGGTGCCGCCAAGGTCAAGAACCGATGACGCTGCTTGCATCAGATGTTCCCATTTGGCCCGCCATGCGCTAAGGCGGCGCAAGAATTGGTGAAGGGGCTGCATGGATGACCACGTTTGGAAAAAATGGCCTGACCTATGCCGATGCGGGCGTCGATATTGATGCAGGCAACGCGCTGGTCGAACGCATCAAACCCGCTGCCAAACGCACCAATCGCCCCGGCACAATGTCCGGCCTCGGCGGCTTTGGCGCGCTGTTTGACCTAAAGGCCGCGGGCTACACCGACCCGGTTCTGGTTGCCGCCACTGACGGTGTCGGCACCAAGCTTCGCATCGCGATTAATACCGGAAATGTCGATACGATTGGCGTCGATCTGGTGGCGATGTGCGTCAATGATCTGGTCTGCCAAGGGGCGGAGCCGTTGTTTTTCCTTGATTACTTTGCTACCGGCAAGCTGGACGTGGATCAAGCCACACGCATCATCAACGGTATAGCGGCTGGGTGCGAGGCATCCGGTTGCGCCCTGATAGGCGGCGAGACGGCAGAGATGCCCGGCATGTATCACAACGGCGATTTTGATTTGGCGGGCTTTGCCGTAGGCGCGATGGAGCGTGGCCACGACTTGCCAAATGGCGTGGCGATGGGCGATGTTCTGCTTGGCCTTGCCTCGAACGGTGCTCATTCCAACGGCTATTCGTTTGTGCGCAAAGTGGTCGAAATCTCTGGCCTTGGCTGGGATGCAGCTTCACCGTTCAGCGATGGCACTTTGGGGGCGGCCCTGCTGGCCCCAACCCGGCTTTATGTCAAACAAGCCCTGTCGGCCGTCCGCGCTGGCGGCGTGCATGCGCTGGCTCATATCACGGGCGGCGGGCTTACCGAAAATCCGCCTCGCGTGATCCCGGAAGGTTTGGCCTGCGAGATTGATCTTTCCGCCTGGGTGCTGCCGCCGGTATTTCGTTGGCTGGCGCAAACAGCGGGAATGTCGCAGCCGGAACTGCTGAAAACATTTAACTGCGGCATTGGCATGATGCTTGTGGTGGCTCCAGACCGTGCCGACGCTATCGCAGAACTGATGGTGGGGCAGGGCGAAACGGTCGTGCGCCTTGGCCGTGTTGTTCAGGGGGACGGTGTTATCTACAGCGGACAGCTTTTGTGAAACGGGTCGCCATCCTTATCTCCGGGGGTGGCTCCAACATGCTGGCACTGGCGCGTGATATGGTGGGCGATCACCCCGCGCACGCGGTGCTGGTTGCTTCCAACGTGCCAAATGCTGCTGGCCTTGCTCACGCGGCAGCGTTGGGCATCGCCACGGCGGCGGTAGATCACCGCCTGTTTCACGGCGACCGCACGGCGTTCGAGATGGCGCTGATGGCACAAATCAACGCAGCCAACCCCGACATCATCTGCCTCGCGGGCTTCATGCGGGTGCTAACCCCCGGTTTTGTAGCCGCTTTTGCGGGACGGATGATCAACATCCACCCCTCGCTTTTGCCAAAATACCCTGGCCTTCACACCCATCAGCGCGCGATAGATGCAGGCGATACCGTGGCTGGCTGTACGGTCCATGAAGTCACCGCCGAACTTGACGCTGGCCCGACGCTGGGTCAGGCACAGGTGCCAATCCTGCCGGGTGACAATGCCGACAGCCTGTCAGCCCGGGTTTTGGTGCAGGAGCATCGTCTCTACCCCGCAGTTCTGCGCCGTTTTGCCAAAGGTGATCGCCGCCTGATCACTTGGTAAATTGCCAACTGCCGATTTTCATCTTGGCCCAAATATCCCCGCCGGAGGCATCCAACGGCAAGTTTTGCGCTGTGCGCAAGGATATTTTTGACCGAATGAACAAACAGCTCCTGCGCGAGGGCTTCCCAAGCGGCTGCCCGCCCCCTATAGCAAAAAGACGGGATGACCCCGTGTTTGCCGGGATTTTCGCCATATGCGTACGATTACCACGACCGAAGAGCTTGCGATCTTTTGTGCCGCCGCCAAAAATGAAGCCTATGTCACCATAGATACCGAATTTTTGCGTGAAAAAACCTATTGGTCAAAACTGTGTCTGATCCAACTGGCTTTGCCGGGATCTGCGGGCGATGCGGTTCTGGTAGACCCCATCGCGGGCGACATCATGTCGATGGAACCGCTATACGATCTGTTTCGCCACAAGGCCACTGTCAAGGTTTTCCACGCCGCGCGCCAAGATCTTGAGATTTTCTTTGTCGAAGGCGGTGTTTTTCCTGACCCGATGTTCGATACCCAAGTCGCCGCAATGGTCTGCGGCTTTGGGGAACAGGTCGGCTACGAGACGCTGGTTAAAAAGATCGCACATGAAACACTGGATAAAACATCGCGCTTCACAGATTGGTCTCGCCGTCCGCTGACAGAGGCGCAGATGGTTTATGCGCTGGCCGATGTCACCCATTTGCGGGTGGTGTATGAACATTTGGCGGCACACATCGTCAAAAACAACCGTCAGAAATGGGTCGAAGAAGAACTGGCCATTCTGATCGACCCCGCCACCTACACCGTGACGCCAGATGATGCTTGGACGCGGATCAAGACGCGCACCACCTCGGGGCGGTTTTTGGCGGTGGTCAAAGAATTGGCGCGGTTTCGCGAGGATTATGCGCAAAAGAACAATGTGCCACGTAGCCGCGTGATGAAAGATGACGCCCTGTTGGAACTGGCCTCTACCCGGCCCGCAAATGCAGAAGATCTGGGGCGCTCACGCTTGCTTTTGCGCGAGGGGCGCAAGGGCGAAATTGCTGATGGCATTTTGCTGGCCGTCAAAGCGGGCATGGAGATGAAATCCGAAGATATGCCCAAGCCCGATCTTAGCCGCGACCAATTGCAGGTAAACCCCGCCCTTGCCGATTTGCTGCGGGTGCTGTTGAAGGCCAAAGCCGAACTGCTGGGTGTTGCGTCAAAACTGATTGCATCGGCCTCTGATCTGGATTCCATTGCCGCTGGCCTGCGCGATATGGAGGCGCTGCAAGGCTGGCGGCTGGAGGCTTTTGGCGAAGATGCCCTGCGGCTGTGCCGGGGCGAAATTGCCCTGACAGCCAAGGGCAATGATGTGCGCGTGATCCGTCTGTAAGATCGGCCGTTAACGCCGCACCGCGCGGGCATTGCGTGCGCCCTGCACGATGATCTGGCTGATGCCCTCAAGCTTGATATCCGACAAGGATACCGCAACCGCCACTTGGCGCGACCGGGGCGTATTCACATCCATCGCCCCAATCGGCGGCAGAATTCGGAAATCAAGGATCAGCACACCTTCTTTTTCAATCGGGAGCGCCACCAATTCGGCGTCCCAATACCCCTGCTCCGGGGTGCGCCCTTCGGCCCGAATGATCGCCCCACCGGGGAAGGGTTCTATATCCAGCGACAGCACGTCGTCCACCAAAGCACGCGGATCTTCAGTCATCGTTGTGGGCAGCAACACCTGTTCCACCGGGGCAGACCGCCCGAACCAATTGAACGGGTTCAGGCGCGATTGGCACGCGCCCAGAACAACCACAACCGACAGTGCAACCAGAAGCGGAAATTTCATGCGCAGTCCCTCAAACCCGTTTCCTTTGGCTAACCGATCCTGCCCGCTTTGAAAAGCGCCGCGACACTTCATCCTGCGCCGGGCACTGGACCTTTGGCGTGCCAGCCCTTACCTCAGCCATGAACCGGAGACTATCACCATGGCCAGCGCCGCATTTGAAGACATCGCCGACACGTTCGAGTTTCTTGATGATTGGGAAGATCGCTATCGCCATGTCATCGAACTGGGCCGTGCCATGCCGCCGCTGGATCCGGCCTTTCAGGTGCCTGCCTTCAAGGTAGATGGCTGCGCCAGCCAAGTTTGGATCAGACCCATGCTGTCGGGGCAGGGCGCGCTTGCCGCCTTTGATTTTCAAGGCGAAAGTGATGCCATGATCGTGCGCGGCCTCATCGCCATCCTGCACGCGCTTTATTCGGGCGTTTCAGTGGCACAGGTGGCCCACATCAACGCCACTGCCGAACTGGGCCGACTGGGCCTGAACGACCATCTGTCTGCACAGCGGTCGAACGGTGTGCGCGCCATGGTGGAACGTATTCGCCAAACAGCGGCAGACGCCGCCGCTTAGCTGCGCACCACCGTCACGCGGTCGGTGTAAAACGCCAAATGCCCGGCGATTTGGGCCACGTCGTCTTTTGGTGTCTCGTATGACCAAACCGCGTCTTTCAAAACGCGGGCACCCGTAACGATCGAATAATAGCTGGCTTGCCCCTTCCACGGGCAGGTGCTTGTGCGGTCGCTGGCATCCAGCAGAGCCATCGCGACGTCTTCGCGCGGTACGTAAATAACCGGCGACGAAGACCCTTCTATCAGCTCCAGCGCACGCGCTGATTCGCCGATTACCGCCCCATCCGCGCGGATCACATAGGTGCCGGGGGCTTGGCGAATTTTGATATGGCCTGCCATGTCACGCTCCTGTTGCTGGGGTCAACAATCAGGCTGACAGCCAAAACCGTGTTTCGCAAGGATTACAGTGGCGCAGTGGCGGTGATCAGCCAAGCAAGCGCATCGGCACTGACATGCGGGCCGATTTTCGCGCGTGTTTCTGCGTGATATGAATCCAGCCAAGCCCGTTCCCCCGGCGATAACAGATCAACCAAAATCAGCCGCCGATCCAGCGGCACAAAGGTCAGCGTCGCAAATGCCAAATGCACCCTTGCATCCGCCCCGGCCAAAACGGGCGCTGGTTCCACCACAATCAGGTTTTCCAACCGGATGCCAAACGCGCCTTCGCGGTAATAGCCCGGTTCGTTCGACAAGATCATCCCGGGTTCAAGCGGCACCTCCGAGAGACGGCTGATCCGTTGCGGCCCCTCATGGACTGATAGAAACGCACCCACGCCGTGCCCGGTGCCATGATCAAAATCCAAGCCCGCCAGCCATAGGTTATAGCGCGCCAGCGGATCCAGATCACGCCCCGCCAGCCCCTTTGGAAACCGCACGCGGCTGATGGCAATCATGCCTTGCAATACGCGGGTATAGCAGTGCCGCGCCTCATCCCCCGGATCGCCAATCGCAATGGTCCGGGTAATATCGATGGTGCCGTCGACATATTGCGCACCGGAATCCACCAGCAACAGTTCGTTTTGCTGCACCGTCCGGTTTGACGCTTCGGTCACCCGGTAGTGCATGATGGCCCCGTTTGGCCCCGACCCGCAGATCGTATCGAACGATATATCGTGCAGCGCGTTGGTGGCCCGCCTGTAGCCTTCGAGCGCCGTCACCACATCTGTTTCGGTCAAACCGCCCTGCGGCGCACGGTCGTCCAGCCAAGCCAGAAATTCGACCATCGCCGCACCATCGCGCAGATGCGCCTCGCGCGTCGCTGCAATCTCAGACGCGTTCTTGCAGGCTTTTGGCAAACGGCAGGGGTCTGCACCCCAGGCAACTTCAACGCCTGCGCTCTTCATCTGTTGGCTCACTGCCAGCGGTGCCGTCGCGCGATCCACCCGCACCGGCCCTTGCAAGGCGCGCAACGCAGCCACGAACGCAGCAATGGGTTGCAGAGTCACCGTAGCGCCCAAATGCGCGCGGAGATCTGAATCAAACTTCGCCGGGTCAGCAAATACTGTCACCCGCGCATCGTCATGCAAAATTGCAAAACCATGCAAGACCGGGTTGCGCGGAACGTCTGCCCCGCGAATGTTCAACAGCCAGCACAGGCTGTCCGGCAGCGTGATCACCGCCGCCGCTTGCCCTGCCTCGCGCAAGCCATCTGCCAGCCGCGCGCATTTCATAGCGCTCGTTTCACCCGCCAAAACCTCAGGCTGCGCAAACGCCAATCCTACAGGTGGCGCGGGCTGATCGAACCAAATCTGATCGATTATATTTGTGCAAAATCTGATAGTTGCGCCGGAATCTTCAAGTGCCGTCTCAAGTGCCGTAATCTCATCTGCCGTATGCAACCACGGATCAAAGCCCACAACGCCCGCAGCTAGATTTGCCTTGATCCATTCGCCCGCCGACACCTCTGGCCATGAGACCGGAGTGAACTGCGCAAGATCAACCTGCCCCTTCACCTGCACCCGGTAGCGCCCATCAATGAACACCCCCGCCAGATTTGGCAGCACGACACAAAATCCGGCAGAGCCGGTAAATCCGGTCAACCATTGCAACCGCTCATCGCGGGCAGCGACATATTCCCCCTGATGCGCATCGGCGCGGGGGATGATAAAACCTGCCAGGCCTTCCGCCGCCAAAGCACCACGCAACGCGGCCAATCGGGCAGCCCCGGTATCAGGTGAAGACACTGCCTTAAACGATTGAAACATCAGCCAAACTTCCGTTTTCCAAATGCCCTCGCACGCTTTCTTGCATCCACCTCGAACAAGCCGGCCAACTGTTCTGTCATTGCACCGGCCAGCTGTTCCACATCGGTAATCGTCACTGCGCGCTGGTAATACCGGGTCACATCATGGCCGATGCCGATGGCAATCAATTCCACCTGACGGCGCTTTTCCACCATGGCAATCACATCGCGCAGGTGCTTTTCCAGATAATTCGCCGGGTTCACCGACAAGGTGCTATCGTCCACTGGCGCACCATCGGAAATCACCATCAGAATTTTGCGCGCCTCTGGCCGCCCC
>JAYSPY010000109.1:0-31145 GCA_043721855.1 Pseudorhodobacter sp. | reverse complement strand
CAGTTGCCAAAAGGAAAATTGCCAAATTGCTGATCAGAACCTGCATGATGCCACCGCTTTTTTTATCATTAAGGCAAGCCTAGCGACATTGCCTGCGTCAGGGAAGGCAGCGCTGACGCCATCGGCAAAGAACCTGCCGGGGCTATTTGCGACGACGGCTTACCTTACGTTCCACTTTCGCCGCGCGGCCCGCCGCCGGGCCAGGTTTGCGCGGGCTGAACCGCCCCTTGCGGACCTGTCCCGCCGGCAGCGCTGCCCCTTCGATGGACAGCAAATCCAACAGCAACCCGCCCGTCACCGGCACCGCTTCGGCCAGACGCACCACCACGCGCTGGCCGATGCCGATCATCATGCCGCTGTCTGCGCCCATCAGGGTTTGGCTGTTCTGGTCGTAGTGGTAGTATTCGCGGCCCACAGACCGGATCGGGATCAGGCCATCGGCGCCGGTTTCATCGAGCCGCACGAACAGGCCAAAGCGTTGCACGCCCGATATGCGCCCGGCAAATTCAGCGCCAATCTTATCCGCCAAAAAGCTGGCGAGGTAGCGATCCGTGGTATCGCGTTCGGCCACCATCGACCGGCGTTCGGTGCTGGAAATCAGTTTGGCGGTTTCATCCAGCCCCTCCACATCGGCGGATGACAACCCATCATCGCCCCAGCCATGCCCGGCAATCAGCGCGCGGTGCACGATCAGGTCGGAATAGCGCCGGATCGGCGAGGTGAAATGCGCATAAGACCGCAGGGCAAGGCCGAAATGGCCAAAGTTTTCCGGGTGGTAATAGGCCTGCGTCATCGACCGCAGCGTTGTGATGTTCATCAATTCGCCAAAGTCGGTGTCTTTGGCTTGCGCCAAAAGCCGGTTCAGGTGGGCTGTTTTCAGCACCTGCCCTTTGGCAAGGGTAAAGCCAGACGCCTCGGCCACTTCGCGCAAGGCATCCAGCTTTTCGGGGCTGGGTTCTTCGTGCACGCGAAACAGCAAGGGGCATTTCAGGCGGATCAATTCTTCGGCGGCGGCCACATTGGCCAGCACCATGAATTCTTCGATCAGGCGGTGCGCATCCAGCCGTTCGGGGAAGGCAACCGATTGCACCTGGCCGGTATCATCCAGCACGATCTTGCGTTCAGGCAGGTCCAATTCCAGCGGTTGCCGCGATGCGCGCGCCAGTTTCAGCGACGCATAGGCCGCATAAACCGGGGTGATCACACTGTCCAGAAGGGGGGCTGTTTTGTCATCAGCGCGGCCGTCCACAGCATCCTGAACTTGGGCATAGTTCAGGCTGCCCTGCGAGCGCATCAACGCACGGGTAAAGCGGTGGCTGATTTTATGCCCCTGCGCGTCAATCACCATCTGCACGGCCAGACAGGCACGGTCCACATGTTCGTGCAAGGAACACAGATCGCCCGACAGCGTATCCGGCAGCATCGGCACCACGCGGTCGGGGAAATAAGTGGAATTGCCGCGATGCCGCGCCTCGGCGTCCAAGGCCGAACCGGGGCGCACATAATGGGCAACATCAGCGATGGCGACCCACAGGATATGGCCGCCGGGGTTTTTGGGGCTTGGGTCGGGGGCGGCATGAACCGCATCATCGCGGTCGCGCGCATCAATGGGGTCGATCGTGACCAGCGGCAAATCGCGCAGGTCTTCGCGAGCTGCAAGCGGTGCTGGTTTTGCAGCATCCGCGTCGCGCATCACCGCATCGGGGAAATGGTCGGGGATGGCGTGCTGATGGATGGCAATCAGGCTGATGGCGCGTGCCCCCGACGGATCACCAAGAATAGTCGTGATCCGCGCCTGTGGCAGGCCGAGGCGCTTTGGCCCGGTTTGTTCCGCCTCAACCAATTCGCCATCTTTGGCACCATTGGTCAGATCCCGTGCCACGCGCCATTCTTTGTCTGATCCCTTGTCGATGGGCAAAATGCGCCCGCCGTCCGAGCCTGCCCGAAAGATACCCAACACTTTCAGGGGGTTCGCACCAATCTTGCGGATCAGCCGCGCCTCGTAGGCGTGGTCTTCGCCTGCAACTTCCGCCAGCCGCGCCAGGATACGGTCGCCCGCACCCAAAGCCTCGTCGCCCTTGCGGGGGATAAAGAGGATGCGGGGGGCGGCGTCTTCGCCGGTCCATTCCATCGGTTGGGCGAACTGATCACCCTGCAGGTCGGGGGCCAGAATGGTCAGAATAGACACCGGCGGCAGCTTGTCCGCCTCGCGGTAGCTGCGGCGTTTGCGCACCAGAGCACCGTCGGATTCAAGTTCTTTCAGCAGGCGTTTCAGCTCGATCTTGCCATCGCCTTTGATATTGAAAGCCTTCGCGATATCGCGTTTCGCCATCAGGCCGGGGTTTTCGGAAATCCATTGCCGGATTTGATCTTTTGTGGGGATTTGGGTCATATGCGGGGCATACCACGCGGGGGCGGGCGCGAAAAGCCCATGGGCGGGCATGCGGCAAAAGGCTTTGAGTATTTAAGCGAAAAGGAAGCCGCTGGGTTAAAGCACCAAAACCATATTGCGGTGTTCTATGCCTGCATCCAAGAAAACATCGCCGTAAGGCGTGAAGCCAAGCCGTTCATAAAAGGCAAGCGCATGGGTTTGTGCACCGAGTTTCACGCATGTGATGCCCGGCAGGCCGCGAAATTGCGCCACTGCCGCGTGTATCAGGGCAGCGCCAAACCCAAGCTTGCGCGCGTGTTGCAGCACGCAAACCCGGCCGATCTTGCCAGCATCGCCAATTGTCAGCAGCCGGGCTGATCCCACCGGAACCCCGTCCAGCGTGGCCAGAAGATGGACCGCCTGCCCGTCCAGATCGTCAACCTCGTCCGCCTCTGACACACCTTGTTCTTCGATAAACACGGTCCGGCGCAAGGTGCGGCAGGCGGCGATATCGGACGTTACGTCGATTTCAAGCGTCATGCGAAATAGTCGCGCAAGATGCGGCCATAGACGGTTTTCAATTGAACGATTTGGCCAACCAGCACCCGTTCATCAACCTGGTGCATGGTTTTGCCGACCAGCCCAAATTCCACCACCGGGCAGTGATCTTTGACAAACCGCGCATCCGACGTGCCGCCAGAGGTAGACAGGCCCGGTACAACGCCCAGTTCCGCCGTTATGGCACCGGATATAAGGTCGGATAATGCGCCGGGGGGGGTGATGAAGCTTTCGCCGGAAATGGTGACGCGCAGATCAAGGGTAACGCCTGATCTGGCCTGCACACGCGCGGCCTCTGCCTGTAACCACGCGGTCAGGCTGGCCCCGGAATGGGCGTCATTGAAACGGATGTTCACGGTCGCCGTGGCCTTGGCGGGGATGACGTTATTCGCCGGATTTCCGCAATCAATGGTGGTGATGGCAAGGGTCGAGGCATCAAAATGCGCGGTGCCTTCGTCCAGGGGATGCGCATCGAGATGCCGCAGATATTGCACCAGTGCTGACAGCGGATTTTTCGCGCGGTCAGGATAGGCAGAATGGCCCTGCACGCCACTGGCAGTAATGTAGGCGGTCATGCTGCCGCGCCGCCCGATCTTGATCATCTCGCCCATGGTGGAGGGGCAAGTTGGCTCGCCCACCAGGCAATGTGTCATGCGCTCGCCGTTGGTGGCCATCCAATCAAGCAGGGCGACGGTGCCATCGGTGGCCTCGCCTTCCTCATCGCCGGTGATTGCCAGAATAACCGCGCCATCAGGGGGTGTTGTGCGCACGAAATCAATCGCGGCGGCAGCAAATGCGGCCACGCCCGATTTCATATCGGTAGCCCCGCGCCCGTAAAGATAGCCGTCGACGATGGCCCCGCCAAACGGATCGTGCGACCACGCCCCCAGATCGCCCACCGGCACCACATCGGTATGGCCGTTGAAGCCAAAGGATTTATTGGCCGCTTTTGCCCCCCAGCGGGCGTAAAGATTAGGGGTGCCGTTCCTGTCGACGCGCGTGCAGACAAACCCGGCGCCCGACAAAATGGCCTGCAACAAAGGCAACGCCCCTGCATCTGCAGGGGTCACTGACGCACAGCGTATCAAATCTGCTGCAAGTTTTACCGGATCAATCGGCTGAACACTGACGTTGGGGGTATCGGGCATATCTGGCACCTTTGGTTTGGCCTGACCTTAGCGATAGGGCTTAGCCCCCATTCGTGCAAGCAACTGCCAAAACTGTGGCTTCTGCGCCACCTGGCACCGCCTGATGTATCCTGCGCCGGTGCCGTTGCGTGACAACGTGACACTGCGTTTCTATCGTCCCTTTAACAACAAGTCCTGAGGCAGGGCAAACATCAGGACCGCGCGCCTGTCAGAGCAGTCTGAACATCCCAAGAAACGGAATAATCCGGCGAGGGATCGTTGTTTGATCAAGCCTCCAAGGGATGGAGAGTGCGGGCAATGGCATCAGGTGCGGAATTCACCGACCAATCCAGTATAACTGCACTGTGCCTGCGAGATGCCACCTTTGGCCGCAATATGGCTTGCAACACCTGTAAATCGACACGCCACAGCTTGCCAAAATTCATGCCGGATATGTCCGGCTGTGACGGGTGCGCCGGATGATCTTGGGCGCCGGTCTTCCCTCAGATCCGCACTGGATTGCGCTGTCGGATCACCACGCCCCCATTGCAGCGGCCGGCATCGACGATCTGGTGCAGCGCGGATCTTTTGTGATGGAACTGGCACCGCCAAAAGACGGCATGGCGGTGTTGCTGGACTATAAGTCTGATACGGGCTGGCCTCGGGCCTTTTCGATCTTTCAGGATGTGAATGCCGGGTTGATCGTTTTGCACCGTCAGGCGGGTAGTCTGTTGCGCCATCGCTTGCCCGGCCCTTTGCCCCGCGATTGGGATTTGGCGCGGCTGACCTATGCGTGGGATGGCCCGGCACGCGTCTGGTCGCTGCGGCTGGAAGACTGCGGCGGGGCGTGGGCGCATCAGGTGCAGGGCAGCAATCCGATACCAATGGCCGGGGCCGATATTCTGGCGCTTTGCGCAGGGCACAACCTTACCCGCAAAGATGCGTCTGTGCATTGGTTTGGCGTTTGTTTGCACACATGCCTTCCGCTGCCAAAGGCGTGGATCGGGAAGCGTTGCCCGGTGGATACCATGCGCGGCCCGGTTGCCGCCGAAGATTTGCGCCCCGGTGATCTGCTGGTCACCCGCGATAATGGCCCAAAGCTTCTGCGCGGCTTGTACCATATGACGCTACCAAACCGGGGCCGCTTTGCGCCGGTGCTTTTGCGCGCGCCTTATTTCGCGCGGGCCACTGATTTGCTGGTCTCGCAAAGCCAACTGATCCTGCTGTCGGGCGCTGCGGTGGAATATCTGTTTGGCGAAGATGCGGTTCTGGCACCCGCCGCTGCCTTGCGCGATGGCAATTCCGCCTTGCCCGATACGCGCCGCCAACTGACCGGCTGCATAGCGCTGGAATTGGGGGCACCGGATCTGATTCTTGCGGATGACTGCCCACTTTTGTGCAGCTATGAGCAGGCGCGTTTGCCGTATCGACTTTTGCAAGATTATGAGGCGCTACCGTTGGCCGGCGGGGGCAGGGGCAGGCACGTTAATGCTGCCTGACATGGCCAGACGTCAGTCGAAAAACGGCGTCATCTGCGCCACGATCACCGAGTTTTCGGACAAGGCTCGTTCCATCAAGGCGCGTTCTTCGGGATCAATGTCATCGCCATTCGCAATCCGTTCATCCAGTGTGCCGTAACCTGATATATCCAGCGGCGCCATATCAGCCTGCTTCAGGATGACCACGGTTTCGCGCACAGCCTCATCTTCATCTACGCCACTGGCGTATATCATCAACGCAGCCCCCGTCGCCTTTTCCGGCAACCCATCGCCCACTTTGCGGCCCAATTCGACCACCAGCGTAAACACCTGCTGCGGGCGTTTTACCTTTTCGACTTTGGGCACATCGCCCACAGGATCATCCGTCATCGCCAGCCCCCATCTTTGCCCCCGAACTGGCCCCGGATGCATGTTTTGTCAACCTGTCAACCGCCACAAACCACAGCGCCGAGTTGGCCATTCCGTGACACGCCAGTGTCAGGTGAAACCGTCAACACGTCCATAAAAAATACAATATAACAAATACAATAACTTACAATCTATCGCGGGCGTGCGAAAGTGCCGTCAAATCCCGGCATACCATTCATAGCCGCGGTCTGCCCAATAGCTGCCGTTCCCTTGGCCAAATTCTGCATAACTTTCTACCAGTTCAATCGTATGCACATATTTCGCCATCTTGTAGCCCAACTGCCGTTCCACCCGCAGGCGAAGTGGCGCGCCGTTCGCGACCGGAAGATCGGCCCCATTCAACCCATAAGCCAGAATGGTTTGCGGATGATAAGCGTCGATCAGGTCAATGGATTCGTAATACGTCACCTCGCCTGACAAGCTGCGTTCCAGCGTGTCATAGCAGTGAAAAACCGCGAATCTTGCGTTCACTTTCGGGCGGGCCTCGTTCAAGACGGAAGCCAAAGGAACCCCCGACCATTTGGCAATGCAAGACCAACCTTCCACACAATCATGCCGGGTTATCTGCGTCTTTGCGGGCATGGCTTTCAGCTGCGCCAGTGGAATTGTCAGCGGCTTTTCCACCAGACCCGTTACCGTCAGGTTATAGTCAGCAAAGCCAGCTTCCTTCAGCGCCAGATACTCTTCGCCGTCCGGATTGACGGACCCGTTTGGCCGCTGCCCTTGGCGAATGTCCGCCTCGGCATATTCGGGGGCAAGGCTATGCCCGCCGCCCAACAGCCTTTGTGCCCGGTAGGTCAGGCCGCTGACACTTTCAAACGCATTGCGCAGCGCGCTATCTTTGTCATTCGCGCCGTCCAGCACCTTGCAACCCGACATTCCAAGCGCCGCAGCGCCCAGCAAAAGCCCGCGTCGATCAAGCATCTTTGCCCCCATTGCCGGGATCAATCCGGTACCAGCCAGTGACGATCGACCGCAGTTCATTGATCGGCCCCGCCGCCAAAATCATCACCACATGCACCACGAAAAACCCGATCAGGCCAATCATCGTGATGAAGTGGATGGTCCGCGCGGTCTGCCGCCCGCCGAAAATATCCAGCAACCAAGGTGCCGTTGCATTGAACGATGGTGACATGGAAAGCCCGGTCAAAATCATCAACGGCAACGCCACAAACATAACGCTGGCATAGGCCAGCTTTTGCAAAACATTATACTCGCGCGTGTGATGAAACCGCAGCCGGGCATGATTGGCCATATCACGCGGCAAATCTGCCAGATCGCGCCCGGTCGGGACCAGGCTGCGCATATGCCCATTGACCGCTGACGCGACCGCCCAGATCGCCAGCGTCCCGACCAAAACCCAAGCAAAAAAGAAATGGATGACACGGCCCGTTGCCAAACTGCGGTTTGACGGAATCGTCAACGCGGCTGGAAAGGCCCGGATTTCCTGATCAGCGCCAGAAACACCCAGATACCCTGTGGTATCAAATTCATACCCAAAGATTTTCGTGTAGCCAGTATAGGTGGCCAACCCGTCTTGCCGCGCCCCGATTTCAAGGATCGCGTTGTCATAATCAAACCCAGACTCCAGCCCGATATGCAGCGACGGATGCGCGTTGAAAATCTGCAATCCTGTCAGCATCAGGAAAAACAGGCATATCGCCCAAATCCAGTGCGTGCCGCGTGTCCACCGTGATTGGCGGTAGATCAGCGGTCCTTTTGCATCCCCAGCCATCGCGGACTCCGTTTTTAAGCGTCTACTCTGTCTTATAACGGAGGCCAGCGAGGAAAAGTTTCACCCAGCGCGCGGCAGCTGGATTTAGCCGTTGAATTATCCCCGGTGCGCAGCGGCGGCCAAGGCGGAAACACGGGCCAAAACCTCGGCGGCGGGCATGCCAGACCCGATGTCTTTTACAATCGCAGATCCCACAACACAGCCATCCGCAATGGCGGCGATGCCATATGCTGCCTCTGGCGTTGTGATGCCAAAACCAACTATTACCGGCAAATCTGTGGCCGCTTTGATGCGCGCCACTTCGGGGGCCACATCTTCGGGCCGCGGCGGCGCAGCGCCGGTAATGCCTGTGATGGATACATAATACACAAAACCAGAGGTGTTTTGCAGCACCGTTGGCAAGCGTTTCGCATCTGTTGTTGGCGTGGCAAGCCGGATGAAATTCAGCCCCGCCGCCTGGGCTGGCAGGCACAATTCGCGGTCTTCCTCAGGCGGTAGATCCACCACGATCAGGCCATCAATGCCGGCAGATTTGGCATCGTGCACGAAAGCCGCGACGCCGCGCGAATAGATCGGGTTGTAGTAGCCCATCATCACAATCGGCGTTGTGGTGTCGGATTTTCGAAAGGCCGCGACCATATCAAGCGTCTTTTGCAGGGTCATCCCGCTTTCCAGCGCCCGCTGGCCAGCAAGCTGAATCGTGGGGCCGTCTGCCATTGGATCAGTGAACGGCATGCCCAATTCGATGATATCGACCCCGGCGGCTGGCAGACCCTGCATCACGGCGAAAGAGGTTTCAACATCCGGATCACCGGCCATGATATAGGCAACGAAGGCCTTTTTATTTTGTGCCCGCAGGCGCGCAAAGGTGTCGTCAATTCTGGTCATCAGGCGGCCTATTCTTGCATATCCACCCCGGGTTTGCACGGGTCGTCGCGGAAAATCAATGCCTGACGGGCTATATGTCCGGCAAAGCTTGAACCTTGGCCCCGGCCCCCCTAAAAGACCCGGCAAAAGGGGAGAGCGTCTATGGGTTTCAAGATGGGCATTGTGGGCATGCCGAATGTCGGAAAATCAACGCTTTTCAACGCGTTGACCCGGACTGCGGCAGCGCAGGCGGCGAATTTTCCGTTTTGCACGATTGAACCGAATGTCGGCGAAGTGGCGGTGCCTGATACTCGGCTGGACAGGCTGGCGGCGATTGCGGGTTCCAAGCAAATCATTCCGACGCGGATGACGTTTGTGGATATTGCAGGGTTGGTGCGGGGTGCATCTAAAGGCGAGGGTTTGGGCAACCAGTTCTTGGCCAATATCCGCGAATGCGATGCGATTGCGCATGTGCTGCGGTGTTTTGAAGATGGCGATATCACCCATGTCGAGGGGCGCATTGACCCGGTGGCGGACGCCGAAACCATTGAGACAGAACTGATGTTGGCCGATCTGGAAAGCATCGAAAAGCGGCTGTCAAACCTTGCGCGCAAGCTGCGTGGCGGGGGCGACAAAGACGCGGCAGATCAGGACCGTTTGCTGCGCATGGCCTTGGTGGCGCTGGAGGCGGGCAAGCCGGCGCGATCTGTCAAAGTGGGGGAGGACGATCAGCGGCAATGGCGGCTTTTGCAACTTTTGACATCAAAACCAGTGCTTTACGTCTGCAATGTGGAAGAATCTTGCGCCGCCAATGGCAACGCGCAATCGGCCCGCGTGGCCGAATTGGCAAAGGCGGAGGGTGCTGCGTCTGTGGTGATTTCAGCCCGGATCGAGGAAGAGATTTCCCAACTTGCCGATGACGAGGCGGCGATGTTTTTGGAAGAAATGGGGCTGCATGAGGCGGGGTTGGACCGGCTGATCAAGGCTGGTTATGCGCTGCTGGGATTGCGGACTTATTTCACCGTTGGCCCAAAAGAAGCCCGCGCCTGGACGATCCTGGCAGGAATGCTGGCGCCACAAGCGGCAGGGGTTATTCACGGAGATTTCGAGAAGGGCTTTATTCGTTCAGAAACCGTAGCTTACGAAGATTACATAGCGGGAAATGGCGAAGCGGGGGCCAAGGAAGCTGGTAAATTCCGGGTCGAGGGAAAGACGTATGAAGTCAAGGACGGGGATGTGCTGCATTTCTTGTTCTCTGGCTGAGAGGCGCTAAAAGCATTGCTGTGAAATGCGGATTATCGGCCAAAATCCCGGTCTTTATCGCGTCTTTATCGCGTCTTGCTTTGATCTTTACGCATGGTGGGTCTGGCACGGTAGGTCTGGGTTGCGTCAACCACAGGGCGCAAATCTGGTGGCTGGGCACCATGAGGCGGCGGGGCTGGCTGGTCAGGCCCGGTCCAACCCGGCTGCAATATCTGCCCCCTTCAGCAATGGCAGCATAAGGGCGAACAGCTGTGCCTGTGACGACAGTTTGCAGCGACTATAAAGCTGCTTGCGAAACACCTTCACGGTCTGTGCGGCAACGCCAAGCCGCAGCGCGATCGAGACCGTGGAATGGCCGCGCAAGATCAGCAGTGCCACCTCTGCCTGACGGGGCGAGAGGCGAATGTCATGGACCGACTGCAACACACGCGCCAATGCAGCGCTCAGATCATCGGCGGGACCAGGTATACTGATCAAACCTGCCCAGTGCGCCTCGGCCAGCGCACAGATGATGGGGGCGATGCGGTGGCATGCCTCAATCTCGCGGGTCGAAAATGGCTGTGCCGACGACCCATCGCGCCCGATGCACAGGTTTACTGATACGCCGCGTGCGGGGTAGGCGACAAACGTGATTTCATCAATCAATGTGGTTTGGTCGTAGTATTCGATGAAATAGCGGCTGCGCTGAAACGCATCGGGGGCGACATCCCGCAAGCGGTAGGCCCCCGGTGCCACGCGGCGCAAATGCATGTCGTAGAACGGATCCAGCATATAGGCACCTGCCAGATAGGTTGCCTCGAACTGCGCAAACACATGCGGAAGGTTCGTTTGGCGGTAAAGCAACTGCGGCGGTCCGCTGTCGCGGTAAGCCAGTATCAACAGATTATCCGGTGCCGCCACCCGGCGCAAAACGCCCAGAAGTGCGGTTTCAAACCCCGGATGGCCCAGTTTGCGCAAGGCATTGGCCAACTGATTTTCGGCTGAATTGGGCAGGGGGTCCATAGATACCTCTCTGGGGGTATATACCCCTTGGATTTGCTTGGAGTAGCCTTTTACCATGCAACTGGGGGTATAGCTATCAATGAACAGCGCTGTCGATATTGATGATGCGATCAAACGCTATGGCACGGTTATGGCCTTGCATGGTGTAAGCCTGTCGATAGCGGATAATGAGTTTTTTACCCTGCTTGGCCCCTCTGGTTGCGGCAAGACCACGCTGTTGCGGATGATCGCCGGGTTTGAGGATGTGACCAGCGGCGAGATACGGCTTTTTGGCCAGAATATCGCCAATCTGGAACCCAACCTGCGTCCCGTGAACACGGTGTTTCAGCAATACGCGCTGTTTCCGCACATGTCGGTGCTGGATAACGTGGCCTTTGGATTGAAAATGAAGGGCTTTGATCTGCCTTCGCGCCGGGCACGGGCGGGCAAGATGCTGGAAATGGTGCATCTTTCTGATTTTGCGGATCGCGCGCCCGCCCAGCTGTCGGGTGGCCAGCAACAGCGCGTGGCGCTGGCCCGGGCCTTGGCCCCTGCACCAAAAGTGTTGCTGCTGGATGAACCGCTGTCGGCGCTGGATTTGAAGCTGCGTCAAGCCATGCGGGTGGAATTGAAGCAGCTGCAAAAAGACACCGGCATCACGTTTATCTTCGTCACGCATGATCAAGAAGAAGCGCTGACCATGTCTGACCGCATTGCGGTGATGAGTGCGGGGCGCATCCAGCAAGTGGGCAAGCCGCGCGATATTTACGAGACACCTGCCAACCGCTTTGTCGCGGATTTTATTGGTGAGACGAACTTGTTGGCGGTGCAGGTGACCCATGTATCAAACGGCACTGCGTCGGTTATCCTGCCCGGCGGCCATGCGGTTAATTGCCCGGCGGAGGGTGTGGTGCCCGGCCCGCATCATGCGTCGATCCGGCCCGAACGGATTGGGCTGGTGCCTGTTGGGCAGGGGCTGGCTGCGGTGGTGGACCGGGTGGTGTATCTGGGCACCGATCTGCAAATCGTCACGCATCTGGCGGATGGCACGCCTTTGCATCTGCGACTGCAAAATTCAGGCCGCATTACGGTGCCGGACATCGGCGCGCATGTTGGATTGCAGCTTGAGGAGGGCGCATTGCGCCTGTTGGCAGACTGATGGCGGGTCTTGTTCCCAAAGCGGAAGACAAGCCCGCCGATACCACCGGCTACCGGGCGATCATCGGCCCGTTGTTGGCCCCGACATGGGGGATGATCGGGATATTCCTGTTGCTGCCGGTGATCTTGATGGCGGTTTATTCGGTGCTGACCAAGGAATTTCGCGGCGGCGTTGATTGGTCGTTCAGCCTTGCCGCCTATGACCAGTTTTTCATAACACGCGGGCTGTTTGGCGATGAGGCTGCGCAAATTGAATGGACGTATATCGCGATTTTCTGGCGATCTGTCTGGCAGGCGGGGTTGGCCACGGTGATCTGCCTGATTGTGGGGTTTCCGACCGCGTGGTTCATTGCCACAAGGCCGCCTGCGACCCGTGGGCTATGGCTGTTTGCGATTACCATTCCCTATTGGGTGAACCTGCTGATCCGCACGGTGTCTTTGAAATTTCTGATCCGCGACAATGGCCCGCTGAACGAGGGGCTGATGGCGCTGGGTCTGATTGACGCGCCGCTGCCCTTGGTCAACACCAACGCGGCAGTGATGTTGGGGCTGTTTTACAGCTATTTGCCGTTCATGGTGCTGCCGATTTATGCGGCGGTGGAGCGGTATAATTTCACCCTATCCGAAGCCGCCGCTGATCTTTATGCGCCACGGGGCGTGGTGCTGCGCGAAATTGTGTTGCCCCTTGTGCGCCCCGGCATCATTGCGGGCTGCATTCTGGTTTTTGTGCCCTCGCTTGGTGCGTTTCTTGCGCCTGATCTGTTGGGTGGTGCGAAAAGTTTCATGATTGGCAGTCTGATAGAGGAACAGTTCAAGGGCAGCATGGGCAACTGGCCGTTTGGCGCGGCCTGCGCGATGATCTTGATGACGTTGGTGTTGATTGTGCTGATGTTTTACGCCCGCGCCGCCACCAAGGCGGGCACATCATGAAGGGCGTGCGGTATTACCCCGGTTTTTATGCGATGACGTTGGGGTGTCTGTTTATCCTGTATGCGCCATTGGCGGTGATCACGGTTTACAGCTTTAACGGTTCCACCTCGATCACCACTTGGGGCGGGTTTTCGCTGCATTGGTATGCAGAGGTTTTCACCGGGCCAGAAGCGGCGCGTTTTGGGGCGGCTGCGTGGAATTCGATCACCATCGCGTTGATGGCTGCGGTGGCCAGCACCGCGATTGCCACTGCCGCCGCCGTGGCCATGGTGCGGGGCGGTGGGTTCAAGGGTAAATCCGCCACTTTCGCGCTGATCAACCTGCCGCTGATGGTGCCGGAAATTGTGACTGCTGTGGCGACGCTGATCTTCTTTTCGGTGATCGGTTTGACGACGGGGTATCTGACGATCCTGATCGCCCATATCACCTTTTGCATTCCGTTTGCCTACCTGCCGATATCGGCCCGACTGCAAGGGATTGAGAGCACCTATGAACAAGCCGCGCGCGATTTATATGCCACGCGGGGGCAGGCGTTTCGGCTGATCTTGCTGCCGTTGATGGCGCCTGGGGTTATTTCGGGCGCGCTTTTGGCATTTATCATCAGCCTTGATGATTTTATCATCACCAACTTCGTCAAAGGGGCCGGTATGGAAACCCTGCCCACGGCGATTTTCGGCTCCGTCAAACAGGGCATCAAGCCCAATATCATGGCGATTTCTACGCTGATGCTGGCTGTTTCCGTGATTTTTGTCACGCTATCATACCTGATCAACAAACGGGGCACCCCGCCCCCAAAAACCCAATAGGAGGTTACTTAATGCGCCTGCTTCTTACCACCGCAGCCCTTGCAGCCCTTGCCACATCGGCCCATGCCGAGGGCAAGTTGTCGGTTTATCACTGGTTCGAATACATCCCGCAGGAACTGGTCGATAAGTTTCAGAAGGAAACCGGGATCGAGGTCACGATTGATACCTACGATTCCAACGAGGCGATGCTGGCCTCGCTGAAGGCGGGCAAGCTGGGGCAATATGATGTGGCGGTGCCCGCAGATTTCATGGTGGGCATCATGGCGGCTGATGGCATGCTGGACAGCTTTACCCCGGCTGAACTGCCGAACTATGGCAATATCGCCCCCCGATGGCTGGACGTGCCGTTTGACAAGGGGCGCACCCATTCGATCCCGTATCAGTGGGGGTCAACTTCGTTCTCGGTGAACCGCGATGTGTATAAGGGCGATATTTCCAGCCTTGGCATCATCTTCAATCCACCGGATGAATTGAAGGGCAAGATCAATGTGCTCGACAGCCAGAACGAGGTGCTGATCCTTGGGTCGATGTATCTGGGAATTCCGCAATGCACGTCTGATCGCACGCAGCTGAAGGCGTTGAACGATATGCTTTTGGCGGCGAAACCCTATTGGGCATCGTTCGGGTCTGATACCGCGAAGGATGTGCTGGTATCGGGTGATGCGGCGGCAGGCATGATCTACAATGGCTTTTCTGCCAAGGCGCGGGCCGAGGGGGCGAATGTCGAATATTCCTACCCCAAGGAAGGCAACGTGTTGTGGATGGATAACGTGGTCTTGCTGAAAGACGCGCCGAACCGGGAAAATGCGCTGAAATTCATGAACTTCCTGCTGGTGCCGGAAAATGCGGCGGCTGTCACGAACTATGCCGCCTATACATCGGGCGTGACCGGAGTGGAGCCTTTCCTGGATGACGCGATCAAGAACAGCCCCGAAAACAACCCACCCGCAGATGCCACGCCCGGCACATTTGCGATGGCCTGTGATCAGGATACGCAAAAGCTGTATGATGCGATCTGGACCAATCTGAAGAAGTAACGCGGCTGGCCCGGGCGCATTTCGCCCGGGCCATTTGATTATTGAACAGGCAGCACTTTATGAAAATCGCGGTTCTTCAAACCCAATCACCTAGCGGCAATCTGGACTGGGCCTTTGCCCAACTGGCCGCTGCGCTAAATGCCGCTGGCGCCGCAGGGGCGGCGGTTTTGGTGGCACCAGAGGCGTATCTTCCGGGCTATAACCACGATCACATTGCTGATCTGGCGCAACCTAAATCTGGGGGCTGGCGAAACCGTCTGTCCGACCTGTGCCGTGGCGCGAATTGCGCATTGGTCACGGGCTACGCCGAACGCGATGGCGGGGATATCTTTAACGCCGCCGTGGCTATCAATGCGAACGGCGACGCGGTTGCGCATTACCGGAAAATCCAACTTTACGGTCCGCGCGAAACGGTGATTTATGCCCCCGGCAATGCCTATTGCACCTTTGATCTGGGTGGTACCAAGGCCGCGTTGCTGATCTGCTATGACATTGAATTTGCACCGCATGTTGCAGCATTGCGCGATCTTGGTGTGACCCTGATCTTGGTGCCAACCGCCAATATGGTGCCCTTTACCCATGTGGCGGCCTATACTGTGCCCGCGATGGCTGCGAATTACGGTGTGACTATTGCCTATGCCAATTATTGTGGTGTGGAGGGCGATCTGACGTATGTTGGCGCATCGCTGATTGCAGGCCCGCATGGCGAGGTTTTGGCGCAAGCGGGCACTGGCCCTGCTTTGCTGATTGTTGATCTGCCGGACGCTGACCCCGCCCGCCTGTCCGCCCAAGCCGAAGATTACCGCAAGGTCTGATATGCCCCGCGACGCGCGATACGATATTCTTTTTGAGCCGCTGCAAATCGGGCCGAAACTGGCCAAGAACCGCTTTTACCAAGTGCCCCATTGCAATGGTGGCGGCTACCGTGAGCCGTCTGCCGTGGTGGAAATGCGCCGCACCAAGGCCGAGGGGGGCTGGGGCGTGATCTTTACCGAACAGACCGAAATTCACCCGTCATCGGAAATTACCCCGTTCATCGAACAGCGCCTGTGGGACGACCGTGATATCCCCGCCCTTGCGCGGATGGCTGATGCCATGAAAAGCCATGGCGCGCTGGCGGGCATCCAACTGGCCTATTCCGGCATCAACGGGCCGAACCTGTATTCGCGCGAAGTGCCTTTGGCCGTGTCTGGCGGCCCGATCCGGACATTTACATCCGACCCCGTGCAGGCGCGGACGATGGATAAATCCGATATCGCCGATCTGCGCCGCTGGTTCCGAAATGCCTTTCGGCGCAGCCATCAGGCGGGGTTTGATATCATTTGCCTATACGGCGCGCATGGGTTTGGGATTCTGCAACACTTTCTGTCGCGCGCCACCAATCAGCGGACGGATGAGTATGGCGGAAGTCTGGAAAACCGATCGCGTTTTCTGCGCGAAGTCGTCGCCGATGCGCGCGATGAGACGAAGGGAGAGGTGGCGATATCGCTGCGCCTGTCTTTGCACGAGGCGGGTGAACTGGGGTTCTCCAACGCCGAAGTGCGCGATGTCATCGAGATGCACGGCGATTTGCCCGATATCTGGGATCTGGCGCATGGCACCTGGGAGCAGTGTTCCGGCACCAGCCGTTTCACGCCTGAGGGCGCACAGGAAGAACTGGTGCGCGGCATAAAGGCGCTGACATCAAAGCCCGTGGTGGGGGTTGGGCGGTTTACATCAGCCGACGCGATGGTGCGGCAGATCAAATCCGGGGTGCTGGATTTCATTGGGGCTGCGCGGCCTTCGATTGCCGACCCGTTTTTGCCATTGAAGATTGAAGAAGGCCGCTTTGACGATATTCGCGAATGTATCGGCTGCAATATCTGTGTGTCGGGCGATATGACCGGATCAATTTCCCGCTGCACGCAGAACACCGCCTTCATGGAGGAATGGCGCAAAGGCTGGCACCCAGAGCGCGCCCACGCCAAGGGGGCATCCGACCGGGTGCTGATTGTGGGGGCGGGGCCAGCGGGGCTGGAGGCGGCGTTGGCTGCGGCAAAGCGCGGCTATACGGTGACGCTGGCCGAAGCGACGACGACACTGGGGGGCCGGGTGGCGCGCGAACGCATGTTGCCGGGGTTGGCGGCTTGGGGGCGGGTAGCGGATTACCGCACCGGGCAACTCGCGCGGTTGTCCAACGTGGATATCTACCGCGACAGCCATCTTGGCGCGGAGGATATTCTTGGCATGGATGCACAGCATGTGGCCATTGCCACGGGGGCAAGTTGGCGGCGCGATGCGGTGGCGCGGCTGCATCTGGCGCCTGTTCCCACTGATCCCACGATGCCGATTTTCACGCCCGATGATATTATGGCGGGCGCTGGGCCGACCGCTGGCCGCGTGATGCTTTATGATGATGATCACTTCTACATGGGGTCGGTGATTGCCGAGGCGTTGGTTGCGCGCGGCTGCACGGTGGACTTTGTCACCCCCGCCGTGAAGGTTGCGGAGTGGACGGATAACACGCTGGAACACGGCATCATCATGCGCCGTCTGCTGGGCCTTGGGGTGCGCATCCATCTGTCAAAGGCACTTGATCGCATAGCGGCTGAGGGCGTGGTTCTGGGCTGCATCTGGACCGGGGCGCAAAGCGAATTGCCCTGCGATGCGGTGATGATGGTGACCAGTCGGGTGCCGCATGACGGGCTGTATCAATCGGTTTTGGCAAGGCGCGCGGATTGGCAGGCGGCAGGCATTGTTACCGTCAAGCTGATCGGCGATGCGGCGGCCCCCGGCCCGATTGCCTGGGCCACATATGCTGGCAGGAGGTTTGCCGAAGATCTGGATGCAGCGGATATTGGCGATGCGCTGACGTTCCGGCGTGAGATTGCGGATTTTCGAGCGGAGCCATGTCTGTTGCCCTGAAAATCTTTGGCAAGCGGCGCTGAAGTGCCGGGCGCCTGAGCATGAGCAAGCGTAACTGGTGGAACGCGGACAGTGAGGAATTTGTTTCACGCCCCTGACGTCTCGTGCGGGTCGATGTCAGCGAAATCAAAGCCCGCGCTGGGCTTTGGGCAATGGCGGTGACAGACCCGGAAGCCATCGCAGGCAGATGCACGGCACTACCGGCGGGGGTCAGGGTATTGAGCCGGCCATTGGCAATGGCAAAGGCAAATTTTTTGCCCGATGCCGCACCCCGGCGGACCGGCGGCCATCGGTGTAATCGGCGGGCTTTAGTGGTGCATGTGCTTTGTCGCGCGGCGCAAAGGTGACGCGCGCGGTGTCAACGGCGCACCAGATGCGCAGGTTGAAGGATTGCACGGGCTGGCGCGAGACACTGGCCCGAGACACTGGCCCGAAACTTTGGCGCGAGGCCGCAACGGCTGTGGTGAATGAAACACGGTGCAATTGGTTTCGCGGACAACCGCGTTCACACAGGGCAGGGTGCACAGCGATCAGCGGTGATTGCCACGATTTGGGTCAGGCATCGGCGCCCCGGTCCTGGGGCGCCGATGGCAGATCAGATGCTGCCTTTCGCCATCTCGGACGCGATATGTGCGGCCTGACGGATCGCAAGGGCAACGATGGTCAGCGTTGGGTTTTCGGCAGCACCACTTGTGAACTGCGAGCCGTCTGACACAAAAAGGTTCGCGATATCATGGGATTGCCCCCATTTATTGACCACCCCGTCAGCCGGGTTTTCCGACATACGGTTTGTGCCCAGGTTATGGGTCGAAGGATAGGGTGGCGTCGGCATAGTCGAACGTGACAAAAGCTGGCGCCGTGTCATGCTTCTTGGATTTGCACTATCAGTCATTGTTTTTCCTCCTCCGGTCATTATTTGAAGCGCCCAGACCTTTCGAGCACTTCAATCTGGTAGCCATCAGGATCGGCCACGAAAAAGAACCGCGCAACAAGATCGCCATTGGGGCGGAATTCGACGAGTTTACGGGGTGCCAGACCTGCGGCCTCCATCAGCGCGTGTTCTGCATCAAGATCATCGACCGACACTGCCAAATGCCCGTAGCCATCGCCCAGATCATAGGGCGTTGAGCGGTCTTTGTTGATGGTCAGTTCCAGCTCGAAATCAGTTTCGGCATTGCTGAGGTAAACAAGCGTGAATGTCGGGAAATCCAGCCGGTCGGCGACAGACAGCCCGAAGGCGGCGCTGTAAAACGCAACGGAACGGGATTCGTCCAGAACGCGGATCATGGAATGTACGGTCTTGGCCAAAGTTTGCTTACCCTTTTCTGCAGTTAAAGACAGACTACAGTTCTGGCCAAGGCAGGCGGGTAGTATGGGCTTACTACCCAAAAGGTTTTTCCGAAGGCATGATCAGGTTTATTCAGCTGCCAAGTTCATTGATGTGCGCGCCGGAGAAATTTCCATGAACTTCAGGCAGGCACAGCGCAGAAGCGAGGTAAAATTTTCTGGCTCGCCGCGCGATTCCAGCACTTCTGTATGCAGCTTCGAGATGAAGGTTGGCGTGGTCAGTCCGCTATTTTCAGATATGATATCAAGAACTTGCCAAAACTCGTTTTCCAAACGGATGCTGGTACTTTGGCCGTTCAGGCGCAGCCTGCGGGTGGTGCTGGCATAGCGTTGCGGATCCTGGCTGGCGAACACGTGGCACATCAAATTCTCTCCCCCCGATCAATTTGCCGGGACGGCCTCCATACCATCACCGACAAAAGAACGAATGTAATTTGGTATACGAAATACAGGATCATGTTGATCGTAAGGATGTGGCCGCCCCACCACGGCCTGACGACGGCCGCCTTCCCACCACTGCCCCGTTGGCTGGCTGATGCCTGACAAAGCGATGCGGTCACCCATGGTTCAGCGTCCGGCGGATCGGTCTTGCGGGATATGCTGGTGCAATCGCCAGTGGCGGTGAAACCCGGACACGCTTTCGATTCGTGTTCGAGTCGGGGGCCTGTCGCAGTTTGGTTCCGGTCTTTTGAAAGCAATACTCGCCAGCAAAAGTCGGGCCACAGCGACCATTCCCTGCCAATCGGGCACCGACGCCGGTTAACCGCCCATCCCGCATACCCCACGAGACAACGCAAACATCCGGGTTTGGGCGTAAGAACAGCAACTGTGTTTGAACGCCTAGTGGTGACCCCGGATGGATTCGAACCATCGACCTGCCGCTTAGGAGGCGGCCGCTCTATCCCCTGAGCTACGGAGCCTGACAAGTTGGACGGGTCAGCCAATGGCAACGCCGCGCCGACCCTGACCAGTGGATAATCGGCGATGCGCGCTGTGGCAAGCGGCATTGCAGCCGTTGCATTATCTGTGTTTGAGTGCAGTCAGGGCCCTTTAGCCGGAAACATCAGATGGAAAACATGCCGCAGTTGCAGCTGACGCGCGCAACGCCCGACGATGCCCCAGCCATACGGCAGTTGGTGCGCGATGCTTATGCCAAGTGGGTGCCGATCTTTGGCCGCGAACCGATGCCGATGACGGCGGACTACGACAAAGCGGTACGCGAGCACGAGGTTGATATGCTGCATTCGGGGGGCATTTTCGTGGCGGTGATAGAAATGATCATTCGGCCTGGTGAAGTGTTTATCGAAAATATCGCCGTAGCCCCCGGCTTTCATGGGCAGGGATTGGGGCGCAGGCTGATGGCACATGCAGAGGCGAGGGCAAGAGCGTTGGGATTGCCGCGCATGGGTCTGCTGACAGGGCAGTTGATGCAAAGCAATGTCCGGCTGTATCAGTCATTAGGGTTTCAGATTGACCGCACAGAGCCATTCAAAGGCGGCTTTACCGAATACATGAGCAAGGATTTGGCTGCCGTTGCATAGGCCGCGGTGGATGTCGGCGGGGTTTGCGGTGGGATTTTTGATCGGCGACAGCAAGTCTTGTATCGCCTTGCCTTTGATCAGCCAGGACACACCAAAAGCAAATAGGGCCACGCTTTCAAGCCAGAAAACTGGCTGCATAATCGGGCCTGTCGCCGGGATGTGCAAACCCAGCACAGGGCCTGCGGCGGCGGGGCCTGCGGCGGCGGGGCCTGCGGCGGCGAGGACTGCGGCGGCGAGGACTGCGGCGGCGGGGCCTGCAAAGCCTAGTATAGAAAGAGCGGGCAAAGACCATGTCCGCGCGAAAAATCATATGGTGGCTCTGTCGGACGCGGTCGCACAAGCATCGGATCGCGAAAAAGGCTGGTGTCAGGGGCATATTCAAGGTCAGCCCCAGTTCAGCCCCGCGTTAGTCCCGGTGATGCGGTCAGACAGATGCGCGGGCTGCCGCTGCTTCATGCGGTTTTTCTGGAACCAGATCGGAGTTGGGCGGTTGTCTGTGCATCAAGCATGAGGAGAAAGCCCATGGCCGATTATAGTCAAACGCCGAACCGCCCGAACATACAGCCCACCGGTTTGCCGCCGTCATCGGAGCCTGGAAACCCGCTTCACGACAAGCCGATTCGTCCAAGTTCGGGACTTGTTCCTGCACTGGGCGCAGTGGCTGTTGTGGGTATTGTGGCACTGGTTGCCTGGGGTATCATGGACCGCGAGCCTGTTGTTCAGGACACGTCATCCCCGGCACCCGTCACCCAGACGCAACCTGCGCCTGACGCAGTGGCCCCGGCCGAACCGGCAGCGCCTGCTGCAACGCCGGATGTCAACGCGACGCCGACACCAGAGCCTACGGAAGCGCCGGACGTGACACCACTTGAAGTGCCGCCGCCCGCACCCGAGGTTGTGCCAGCACCTGCGCCAGCACCAGCACCTGCACCAACCAACTGATCACCCAGCAAATGAGTGCGGCCCTAAGGTTCGGGGCCGCGCAAGTCTGCCAAATCCCCATCACGATAGGAAACCACCATGAAGACGTTGTCAGAAATTTTCAAACACACGCTGAAAGACATCTATTATGCGGAAACTGCCCTGATCAAAGCGTTGCCGAAAATGGCGACTGCTGCGGGAAATGCAGATTTGAAAGCGGCCTTCACGCATCATCTGGAAGAAACACGCGGCCAGATAAAAATGCTGGACAAGGTGTTTGCTTCGGTTGGTGAAAAAGCATCGGGCGAAAAGTGTGATGCGATTGAAGGCTTGCTGAAGGAAGGCGAGGGCCTGATGAAAGAAGCAACAGGTGCAGCCCTGGATGCGGCGCTGATCGGAATGGCGCAGGCCGTAGAGCATTACGAGATTGCCCGTTATGGCACGCTGCGCGAATGGGCAAAAGAGCTGGGCCATACCGAGGCGCATGATCTGCTGTCGCAGATTCTGGATCAGGAAAAGGCAGCTAATGCGACCTTGACGGGGCTGGCTGTGAAGACGGTCAATGCAGTGAAATCGAAAGCTGCCTGAAGCGACGTGACGGGTTGCTGCGCGGAGGGAATGCCGCATCGCACCCTGTCAGCCACGACTGCCAAGATCGTGCAGCATGGCAAGGGCCGCCGCCTTCGGGTCGGCGGCCATCCATATCGGGCGGCCGACAACAATGTGATCGGCCCCGTTCGCCAGTGCGCGCGCAGGCGTTTCAATGCGTTTCTGGTCGCCATGGTCGCTGCCTGCCGGGCGCACGCCGGGGGTGACGATCAGTTTGCCCTCGGCCTCGGGCAGGGCGCGGATGCTGGCTGCTTCTTGCGGGCTGGCGATGACACCATCGGCCCCGGCGGCAAGCGCGCGCTGGGCACGTTCAACGGTGATGTCATGGATGTCGCCGGGCCGGATCAGGTTGGCATCAAGATCGGCGCGGTCAAGCGAGGTCAGGATGGTGACGGCAAGGATTTTCAGGTTGGACCCGGCTTTGCCTTCCTGTGCGGCGCGCACCACCTGCGGATCGCCGTGGACGGTCAGGAAATCGAGATCATAGCTGGCAATGCCGCGCACTGCCGCCTCGATCGTAGCACCGATGTCGAACAGTTTCAGATCAAGGAACACGCGCTTGCCCTGTTCTTGTTTCAGTTCATTCGCCAGTGCAAAGCCGCCGCCTGTCAGCATACCCAGCCCGATTTTGTAGAATGACGCGGCGTCGCCGATGCGGCGGACAAGATCGAGGCCTTGCACAACATTTGGCACATCCAGCGCCACGATCAGGCGGTCATCGGGCTGTTTTGCAGCAGACATGGGTTTGGGTTCCTTTGCGGGTTGCAGCCTCTTGGTCTGTGGGGGCTGATCTGTCAAGGTTTGCGCGGAATATGGGCGGATGCGATGCGGTCATCATTGGAAATCTGGGATATGGCTGCGGGGGCTTCGCGGGTGGTGTTGGAAAGTGACGCGGTGATTGAGGCCCCGAATTGGCATCCGGATGGCACGCGGTTGCTGGTCAATGGCGGCGGGCGATTGTTCTGGGTGCCGCTGGATGCGCCCGCATTGGTGCCGCTGGACACGGGGTTTGCGGACCGGTGCAACAATGATCACGGGATTTCGCCGGATGGGAAAACCATTGTGCTGTCACACCATCGCGGGCGAGGGGCGGAGATGTTTTTGGTGGACGCGAAGGGCGGCGAGCCGCGATTGATCAGCCCCGATGCACCGAGTTGGTGGCATGGCTGGTCGCCCGATGGGTTGAGGCATGCCTATGTGGCAGCACGGGGCGAATCGCGCGTGATTGATGTTTACACGATTGGCGTGGACGGCGGTGATGAGACACGGCTGACCCACGGCGAAGGGCATTGCGATGGGCCGGATTATTCGGCGGATGGTGCGCGGATTTATTACAACTGCGACCGCGATGGCCATGCGCAGATATGGGTCATGCACGCGGATGGATCGGGGCAGCGCAAACTGTTTGCCGATGATCATGTGAACTGGTTTCCGCATCCAAGCCCGGATGGGAAGCATGTGATCTATCTGGCCTATCCGCCGGGAACCGAGGGGCATCCGGCGGATTTGCCCGTGGCGATTTGTGTGATGGACCCGGCGGGCGGCAAACGGCGGCGGTTGATGGAATTTAATGGCGGGCAGGGCACGATGAATGTGCCGAACTGGGCACCAGATGGGACGGCGTTTGCCTATGTGCGGTATAAGCGGGGGTAAGTGAACGGAGCGCGTTCGCGCAAGGTTTTGCCTCAGCCCTTCGGGTTTCCCGAAAGGCTTCAGGATTTTGAGTATTTTTACGAAAAGGAAGTCGGAAGCAGCGGGTTCTGATGTGGATCAATCTTGCGGCACGGGTTTGGCATTACCATGTCTGACGCGGGCCGGGAGCTTTGCGTGCCATAATGGGCGTGAGGAGACGGTGCCGGGTTAGGGAGTCTGATGATGGACCTTGAGAAATTTACAGAACGCAGCCGCGGATTTTTGAATGCGGCGCAAACCATCGCGATGCGGGAAAGCCATCAGCGGTTGGTGCCCGAGCATCTGTTGCGCGCCTTGATGGATGATGATCAGGGGTTGGCGGCCAATCTGATCCGGCGTGCCGGGGGCGAGCCTGCGTGGGTGGTGGAGGCTGTGGGTCTGGCGCTGGCGAAGTTGCCAAAGGTCAGCGGTGATGCGCAGCCGTTTATGGACGCAGGCGTGGTGCGGGTGCTGGACGAGGCTTTGAAGCTGGCAACAAAGGCCGGGGATTCGTTCGTGCCCGTTGAGCGGGTTTTGATGGCTTTGTGCATGGTGGCCAGCAACGCCAAGGACGCGCTGGTGGCGGGGGCGGTGTCGGCGCAAAAGCTGAATGCCGCGATCAATGATATTCGCAAAGGGCGCACGGCGGATACGGCATCAGCCGAAGCCGGCTATGATGCGTTGAAGAAATATGCGCGCGATCTGACGGAAGCGGCGGCTGAGGGGAAAATAGACCCGATCATTGGGCGCGACGAAGAAATTCGCCGGACGATGCAGGTGCTGTCGCGGCGCACGAAGAACAACCCGGTTTTGATTGGTGAGGCGGGGGTTGGCAAGACGGCGATTGCCGAAGGTCTGGCGTTGCGGATTGTGAACGGCGACGTGCCGGAATCGTTGCGCAACAAGAAGTTGATGGCGCTGGACATGGGCGCGCTGATCGCAGGGGCAAAGTATCGCGGTGATTTTGAGGAGCGTCTAAAGGCCGTGTTGAACGAGGTGACATCGGCCGCGGGCGAGGTGATCTTGTTTATTGACGAGATGCACACGTTGGTGGGGGCTGGCAAATCGGATGGCGCGATGGATGCGGCGAACCTGATCAAGCCAGCCTTGGCGCGGGGGGAATTGCACTGTGTGGGGGCCACCACGCTGGATGAATACCGCAAATATGTGGAAAAGGACGCGGCACTTGCGCGGCGGTTTCAGCCGGTGATGGTGACGGAGCCGACGGTGGAGGATACGATTTCCATCCTGCGCGGGATCAAGGAAAAGTACGAACTGCACCACGGGGTGCGCATTACGGACAGTGCTTTGGTGGCGGCGGCGACATTGTCGCATCGCTATATCACCGACCGGTTTTTGCCGGATAAGGCGATTGATCTGATGGATGAGGCAGCTTCGCGGCTTCGTATGGAAGTGGATTCCAAACCGGAAGAACTGGATGCTTTGGACCGGCAGATCTTGCAGTTGCAGATTGAAGCGGAGGCGTTGAAGAAAGAGGATGATGCGGCGAGCCGGGACCGGCTGGAGAAGCTTGAAAAAGAGCTTTCCGGCTTGTTGGAACGATCGGATGCGATGACGGCGAAGTGGCAATCGGAGCGCGACACGCTGGAAGTGGCGCGGGATCTGAAGGAGCAGTTGGATAAGGCCCGTGCCGAATTGGAACAGGCCAAGCGCGAGGGCAATTTGGCTAAGGCGGGCGAACTGTCTTACGGGATTATTCCGGGGTTGGAGAAGCGTCTGCTGGATGCAGAGGCGCGCGAGGGCGATGCTTTGGTGTCAGAGGCTGTGCGGCCTGAACAGATTGCCGAAGTGGTGGAACGCTGGACGGGCATCCCGGTGGCGCGGATGCTGGAAGGCGAGCGTGAGAAGCTTTTGCGGATGGAAGAAGAACTGGGCAAGCGGGTGATAGGTCAGCGGCCTGCCTTGACCGCCGTCGCCAATGCTGTGCGGCGTGCGCGGGCGGGGCTGAACGATGAGGGGCGGCCTTTGGGCAGTTTTCTGTTCCTTGGGCCAACCGGCGTGGGCAAGACCGAACTGACCAAGGCGGTGGCGGAATATCTGTTTGACGATGACGCCGCCATGGTGCGGATTGATATGTCGGAATTCATGGAAAAGCACGCGGTCAGCCGCCTGATCGGGGCACCCCCCGGCTATGTGGGGTATGATGAGGGCGGGGTTTTGACCGAAGCCGTGCGGCGCAGGCCCTATCAGGTGGTGCTGTTTGACGAGGTGGAAAAGGCGCATCCGGATGTGTTCAACGTGCTGCTGCAGGTCTTGGATGACGGCATTCTGACCGATGGGCAGGGCCGCAGGGTGGATTTCAAGCAAACGCTGATCATCCTGACCAGCAACCTTGGATCGCAAGCGCTAAGTCAGCTGCCAGATGGCGCGGACCCCGCAAGAGCGCGGGCCGAAGTGATGGAGGCGGTGCGTGGACATTTCCGGCCGGAATTCCTGAACCGGCTGGATGATCAGATCATCTTTGACAGGCTGGGCCGGCACGATATGGGCGCGATTGTTGATATCCAGTTGAAGCAATTGGAAGCGCGATTGGTTTCGCGCAAGATTGTGCTGGAACTGGACGATACGGCGCGGGCGTGGTTGGCCGACGAAGGTTATGACCCGGTATTTGGCGCGCGGCCGTTGAAACGGGTGATCCAGCGGCATTTGCAAGACCCGTTGGCGGAAATGATCCTGTCGGGTGATGTCATGGACGGGGCGACGGTGGTGATTACGGCGGGTGCGGATGGCTTGGTGATCGGTGACCGGGTGTCAGCATCGCGCAGGGTGCGGCCTGTGGCGGCGGTCGTGCACTAAACCAGCAAACGGCTGGTGCGCATCCTGTCTGTGCGGGCCAACCGGATTGGGCAAGGTCGGTAAACACACAAATGTCGCCGCCAACAAAAGTTGGCGGCGACATTGAAAAGCACGCATCCTTTGGCATCAAACACCCGTTTTGCGCAGGCTTGCCGTGGTTTTTACTCGAACACTCGGTTACTCGTTCCGGGATGCGGGCTTAATAGATGGTGCGGGCTTCTTCGGGGGTGGGCATCCGACCCTCGGGGGTCATTTGATCAATCGCATCGGGCAGCACCGTGCTGAGGCGGGTGAGCAGTTCGCTGCGGGACAGGCCGGTTTTCTCGGTCAATTCTGCAAGCGTTTCATCATCCAGCGCTTCTTCAAGATCGCCGGGTGCAAGTGCGCCGTTCGGGCCGGTATCGACCCAGCTGCGGGCTTTTGCCGATTGCACCGGATTGGTGAAACGTCCGATCAGGTCGGTCAAGCCGCCAAGCAGGCCGCCACCGCCTGCGCCGCGCAACATGCCGCGCAGATCGTCGATCATGCTGCCCCCGGAGCCCGCTGTCTGCGCGCCCAAATGCGATGAGCCGGGTGGCATACCGCTGTTTGGATTTGCAGATTGTGCAAGGCCCAAAAATTTATCGCGATTCTGGAAACCTGCAACGGCAAGAAGCCCCAGCAGCGCCACCATAGAAGGGCTACCCCTGCTCATGTGATGATCCTTTATTAACAAGAATGATGTTTGCTGATTGGTTACGCGCGACGACGCATGAAACCAAATACCGCAAGCACGATCACTGCACCAACAACGGCACCGACAAGACCGGCGCCTTCATATTGGTTATACCATCCCAAGGCCTGGCCAAGATAGGATGCCACGAACGCGCCAACAATGCCCAAGATCGTGGTCATGATGAAACCAGAGGGTTCATTGTCACCCGGCATGATAAACTTGGCGATAATGCCCGCAACCAAACCGATAATAATTGTCCAGAAAATACCCAATATCGCCTCCTGTTTCATTACCAATGGACTTAGCTGACTGCCATTCCAATGGGTAACGCGGACCCGGACATTCGGTTCCACGCTGGTGCTGATCCAGGGTGAAAAAATCATGACTGCGATGGCTCGGGCCGTGTTGCGGCGGGATTCGCAGGCTAATCGGCGGCTGAACGGCTGCATGCGTCACATGGCACACGCGGCTGCCTGCCGCGCATTTCGACATGGTTTGGCAAAATGCAGGCGTAAAACGCGATCATAGCGGGATATTGTTGCACGTCTTCGCGCATGGTATGATCAGGACATGCGCAGTCACAGACGTTTGCCGATTTCAGATGTTCCAAGCCTTTTGGGAGAGAGTTATGACGAAAACGGTCTGGCCTATCGGCATTTTCGGACAAGTGTTCCCGTTGGGTATTGCAGGCGTGGCGGCGGCTTTTTTCTGTATCACAGCACCTTTGGCAGGCGCACAGACGTTTCTGACCGATGCAGAGCTGTTAGATGCCATTCCGGGAATGACCGTTTACAGCAAATCAGACCGCGGCACGCCTTGGGCGCAAAATTACTCTGCGTCGGACGTGGATGATGCGAAAAAGGGCGCCATCAGAGGCATTTTTGGCAAACGAAAATATTATGCGAAGTGGTTCGTAAGAGACGGGAACTGGTGCGAAAACTGGGGCAAGGGCCAAGCCTGCTGGAAGGTGGAAAAGGTAAATTCCACCTCTTTGCGGATGTATAGCGGTGCGACACCACGGCCAAACCTGTGGTATTTGAAGCCGATTGAAGCACCTCGGCCCTGATGCTTTTTACCGGTCGCAAATGTGCGGGCTGCAAAAAGTCTTGCAATATTTTGGTAAACCCGGCGTTGAAAGCCACCGGATGCGGGCGATGCAAAAAGCCCGCCTTAACCAAGGCGGGCTGTCTGCGTCACTGGCGATGACGGATCACATCGGTGGCAAGATCACCGAGTCGATGACGTGGATCACGCCGTTTGTCGCCACGATGTCGGCGGCAGAAATCACCGCGCCGTTTACCTTGGCCCCGCCGTCAAGCGTGATGGTCACTTCGGCACCATTCACAGTCGCGGCCTTCATGCCTTCGGTCAGGTCGGTTGACAATACTTTGCCAGCAATCACGTGATAAGTCAGAATTGCCACCAGCTTGTCTTTGTTTTCTGGCTTCAGCAAATCTTCGACGGTGCCTGCCGGCAGCGCTGCGAATGCGGCATCTGTTGGTGCGAACACGGTGAATGGGCCTTCGCCCTTCAACGTTTCTACCAGACCGGCAGCACCCAGCGCTGTGGCCAGCGTGGTGAAGTTACCTGCGGCAACAGCGGTGTCGACGATATCCATCTCGGCGGCAAAAACTGGCGCTGAAAGGAAAGATGCCGCTGCGGTCAGGGCGATAAAAGTTCTACGGATCATTGGTGTCACTCCCGTTTGATCTTGCCAGTTGTTTGGCTAGGGGGAGACGGGCGGCGCAGGAATTTGGTTCACTCTGACATTTGCGTGGGTCAGGGTTGACGTGAAACGAGCGCGCACCAAGCCCGCGCAAAACTCAGGCGCCAATCAGAAACTCGTGATCTGGCGTGAGCGGCCGTGACGCCGAACCCGTGTTTTGTAATGATATTTCAATCGGGCCACGTGAATGTGCAATGCGATGATTTGGTTTTGGGGCGATAACTTGCCATAGTTCAGTGAAATCGACTTTTGGGTCTGGAGACGGTAATGGCACGAAACGCAGGTAAGTTAGGCTGGTCCGATGTGACGCCGCAGCCGCTGTGGCTGAACCGCCGCGCGCTGATGGCCGGGGCTTTGGCCTTGACCGCGCCTGGTCTGCTGCGGGCGCAGGCAAAAGCTGTCAGCCCCTATTCCACCGACGCGCCGGTGAATACGCTGGAAGATATCACCAGCTACAACAACTTTTATGAATTCGGTTATGGCAAGGAAGACCCCAAAGCCTATGCTCAGGGATTGACCATTGATCCATGGTCGATTGTGATTGACGGTCTTGTGGATAAGCCCGGCACCTATGATCTGGCCGATGTGATGAAAGGCCAGACCATCGAGGAACGCATCTACCGCTTCCGCTGTGTCGAGGCGTGGTCGATGGTGGTGCCGTGGAATGGATTTGAACTGGCGGGGCTTCTGAACCGTGTCGGCGTGCAGTCTGGTGCGAAGTATGTGTATTTTGAAACCCTGGTGCGGCCCGAAGAAATGCCGGGCCAAACGGGTGCGTCGCTGGAATGGCCGTACCGCGAGGGGCTGCGGCTGGATGAGGCGATGCATCCGCTGACCATTCTGGCGACCGGGCTTTACGGTGAAGACATGCCACGCCAAAACGGCGCGCCGATCCGTCTGGTGGTACCGTGGAAATATGGCTTCAAATCCATCAAGTCGATCGTGAAGATCTCTCTGGTGGCCGAGATGCCGAAAACCACATGGAACATGCAGGCCGCCAGTGAATACGGGTTTTATTCCAATGTGAACCCGACCGTGGATCACCCAAGGTGGAGCCAGGCATCAGAACGGCCGCTGGGGGGTGGGTTGTTTGGTGGCCGCGTCGATACGTTGATGTTCAATGGCTACGCCGATCAGGTGGCATCGCTGTATGCGGGGCAAGATATGGCAGTTGATTTCTGATGGTGGCTCTGGTGGCTGCACGATCCATCAACCAGACCCTGCGCCGGGTGCCTGCCTGGCCGGTCTATCTGCTGGGGGCGCTGCCACTGGCGTTGATTGTGCTGCAGGTGATCAGCGGTGATCTGGGGGCTGATCCGGTCAAAACGCTGGAGCGTGCCTTGGGCGAATGGGGGCTGAAGTTCATTATCGCAGGCTTGTGCATTACACCGTTGCGCTGGATCACCGGGGTAAGTCTGATCAAGTATCGCCGCGCCATCGGGCTTTTGGCATTTTTCTATGTGGCGTTGCATCTGATCATATGGGTGACGCTTGATCTGCAGTTCCGCTGGGCCGAGATTGGCGCAGACCTGATCAAGCGACCCTATATCATTGTGGGGATGATCGGCTTTGTGGCACTTCTGCCGCTGGCTGTGACGTCAAACAATCTTTCGATCCGCAAGATGGGGCCGCTGGGCTGGCAAAGGCTGCACCGGCTGACCTATGTGGCGGCGCTGGCGGGCGGGATCCACTATGTGATGCTGGTCAAGGCTTGGCCCGCGGAACCGTTGTTGTATCTGGCGGCGGTGATTGTGCTGTTGGCGGTGCGTGCGTGGCGCAGTTGGCGCAAGCGGCAGGCGGCACTCCCGATGGGTCATCCGGCCAAATAGCGCCTCTGACGCCGCCAACCCCAAGATATTGTGGAATTTTCAGGTTTTTGAAAAAAATGTCATCTTTCTGTCTTTTTCCTCTTGCGGCTTTTTGCGTCTCTGCCTAAACACCGCCTCACCGAAGCGGATAAGACTGCAACGGTGCGGATGGACGCGAAAGCAACGATCCGAAACAATCTGAATGCAAGGCGAGGGTTGCGCTGGTTCTACCGGCGTGATGTTTGTTTTTTGTCCGCGCTCTTTGAAAATTGAATATCTGAAGAGATATGTGGGCGGTTTGGTCGTTTTCGACGATTTGGCCGACGCATATCGGGTCCTTAGGTTC
>JAYSPY010000108.1:0-11396 GCA_043721855.1 Pseudorhodobacter sp. | reverse complement strand
CCCTGCGCAAGTTCGGCAACCGTTGACACGGCGATTTTATCTGCGTTCAGCGCCAGATAGTCAGCACATTGACGCAGACGTTTTGGCAGAGTGTCAGAGATTGCAATCAATTGATTGCGGAAATCTTCGACTGAGGCAGGGCTTTTGTCACTTTGCATGGCCGGTCCTTCGTTGGGCAGATGACGCTTGGCCCTGCAGTCTGGAATAATAATTCTAAGATCAGAATAAGGCGCTGTCTACCAGCTTTCATGCCGCAAATTCCACCGTCGGCGGGCGCACCGACTATTTTCATTGCAACGCAGAGAAGTTGGAATATATATTCCAAAAATGCAATCTGGACGCGGTTCCATCATCGAACGAGGGTAAAATGACAGTCAGATTTGGACTTTTGGGCGCAGGCCGTATCGGTAAGGTCCATGCCAAAGCCATCACCAGCGATGCGAATGCCAGGCTTGTGGCGGTATCAGATGCGATGCCTGCTGCGGCGCAGGCTATCGCTGTGCAATACGGCTGCGATATCCGGACGATCAAGGCGATAGAAGCGGCCACTGATATCGACGCCGTGGTGATATGCACGCCAACCGATACCCACGCCGATCTGATTGAACGCTTTGCGCGCGCGGGGAAAGCGATTTTCTGCGAAAAGCCGATTGATCTGAACATCGACCGGGTGAAAGCCTGCATGAAGGTGGTGGCCGATACCAGGGCCAAGCTGATGGTCGGTTTCAACCGCCGGTTTGACCCGCATTTCATGGCGGTGCGGGCGGCCATTGATGCGGGCAAAATCGGCGCGGTGGAGATGATCACCATCACATCGCGCGATCCGGGCGCGCCGCCGCCAGCCTATATCAAGGTGTCGGGGGGCATGTTCCGCGACATGACGATCCACGATTTCGACATGGCGCGGTTTTTGCTGGGGGAAGAGATCGCAACAGTTTACGCCAGCGCATCGGTTCTGGTGGACCCGGAAATTGGCAAGTTGGGCGATTTTGATAGTGCATCGGTGGTTCTGACCACGGCCAGCGGCAAGCAATGCATGATCTCAAATTCGCGCCGCGCGACCTATGGCTATGATCAGCGGATCGAGGTGCACGGGTCAAAGGGCATGATAGCGGCCGAAAATCAGCGTCCGGTCAGCATCGAATTGGCGACTGCAGATGGCTACACCCGCCCGCCGCTGCACGACTTTTTCATGACGCGCTATACCGAAGCTTATGCCGCCGAAATTGCCGCTTTCATAGGGGTGGTAGCAGGGGGTGCCAGCCCTTCGCCCAGTGGCGCAGATGGCTTGGCAGCGCTTGTTCTGGCAGAGGCCGCATTACAATCGGTGCGCGAGGGGCGGGCGATAAGCGTCTAGCGACCAGCGCTTTGTCCGGCATCCCCGCCCGCCCTGTTTGACAGGGGCGGGCGTTGTGATTTCGCGGATGCAGCATTACTTTGCGAATCGAGATGGCACGTTTGCGAAAGTTGCCATTGGGAAAGCGCCTAAAAAGTAACAAAAATGTATATATGAAAATCAATGCATTATGGTGAAATTACCCCGCAAGCGCCCAACTACTAAAAATTTAGTTTGACAGAATGTGCGGCATCATCTGTGTATAGGACAGCCAGGCAAAACTGGCCCATCATATCTCAGGGAGGAGAAAGGATGCGGAAGTATCTTCTCTCCGCAGTGGCGGCATCTGCCGTTATTGCGGGGTCGCAGGCTGCGTTTGCGGACGCAGCTGCAGCACAAAAATGGATCGAATCTGAATTCCAGCCGTCAACGCTTTCGAAAGACGAGCAGACTGCGGAAATGGGTTGGTTCATCAAGGCCGCAGAGCCATTTGCGGGCATGGAAATCAACGTATTGTCGGAAGGCATTCCTACCCATTCCTACGAATCCGAAGTGCTTGCCAAAGCATTTTTTGAGATCACCGGGATCAAGGTCAATCACCAGATTCTTGGCGAAGGCGAAGTTGTGCAGGCGGTGCAAACCCAAATGCAGACCAACCGGAACCTGTATGACGGCTATGTCAATGACAGCGATCTGATCGGCACCCATTCGCGCCTGCAACAAGCCTACAACCTGACCGATCAGATGGCAGGCGACTGGGCGGCGACCACGAATCCCGGGCTTGATCTGGCCGATTTCATGGGCACCAGCTTTACCACCGGACCAGATGGCAAGTTGTGGCAGTTGCCCGACCAGCAGTTTGCGAACCTCTATTGGTTCCGCAAAGACTGGTTCGACCGCGAAGATCTGAAAACCGCGTTCAAAGCCAAGTATGGCTATGATCTGGGCGTTCCGGTCAACTGGTCGGCCTATGAGGACATCGCCGAATTCTTTACCAATGATGTCAAGGAAATCGACGGCGTGCAGATTTACGGCCATATGGATTACGGCAAGCGTGCGCCTGATCTTGGCTGGCGGATGACCGATGCGTGGCTGTCGATGGCCGGTGCCGGTTCCAAGGGCGAGCCCAACGGCGTGCCAATCGACGAATGGGGCATCCGCATGGAAGCGGGCACCTGTAACCCACAGGGCGCGTCCGTATCCCGTGGTGGCGAAGCGAACGGTCCGGCATCGGTGTTTGCGGTTGCCAAATGGGATGAATGGCTGCGCAAATACGCGCCTCCGGGGGCTGCAAGCTATGATTTCTATCAATCATTGCCAGCCCTTAGCCAAGGCAACGTGGCGCAGCAAATCTTCTGGTACACTGCCTTTACCGCCGACATGGTGAAGCCAAAATCCGAAGGCAACAACACGGTAGACGATTCCGGCACGCCGCTCTGGCGGATGGCACCATCGCCTCATGGCCCATACTGGAAAGAAGGCCAGAAGGTTGGTTATCAGGACGTGGGGTCGTGGACCTTCCTCAAATCCACGCCGTCAGACCGCGCGCAGGCTGCTTGGCTATACGGGCAGTTTGTGGTGTCCAAAACTGTTGATGTGAAGAAAAGCCAGGTTGGCCTGACCTTTATCCGCAACAGCACTGTCAACCACGAAAGCTTTAGCGAACGTGCACCTAAATTGGGTGGTTTGGTGGAATTCTACCGCTCACCCGACCGTGTGCGTTGGTCGCCGACCGGCATCAACGTGCCTGACTATCCGAAACTGGCACAAATCTGGTGGCAGCAAATCGGTGACGTAAACTCGGGTGCGTTCACCCCGCAAGAAGCTATGGACCGTCTGGCATCCGAAATGGATATCACGATGGCCCGGATGCAGGCTGCGGATGAGCAAGCCAATGTGTATGGCGGCTGTGGCCCACGTCTGAACCCGGAGATTGATCCGGCGGAATGGCTGGGCAAAGAAAACGGCCCGCATGCCAAGCTTGAGAACGAAAAAGAGCAAGGTGTGACCATCGCTTATGACGAGCTGATCAAGCAATGGGCTGCCAAGTAAGCCAGCGGTGAAAACCCTGCCCAAGGGAAACCTTGGGCAGACCAAAGCCGGGGCGAATGTGCCCCGGCTTTGGAACAAAGACGCAGCGCGCTGCGGCCCGGCATTACCCAAGGAAATACCAAGATGGCGTTGGAGCTACGACAGATCACTTCTCGCGTGGGGCAGATCACGCATGTGAAACCCACCACCCTTGTGCTGCAACCGGGCGCGTTTAACGTGCTGTTGGGGGCCACGGGGGCGGGAAAAACGTCATTGATCAAGGTGATGGCGGGGTTGGCGCGCGCTACGGCAGGCCAGATTTTCATGAACGGCGTCGATGTCACGAAAGCCTCGCCGCAAAAGCGCAACATCAGTTTGGTGCACCAATTCTTTGTCAATTACCCGCATATGACGGTGTTTGATAACATAGCCTCGCCGCTGCGGGTGGCAGGCATGGCGAAATCGGAAATCCAAGGTAGGGTCGAAGCCGCTGCCGACGTGTTGCGTCTGCGCCCGATGCTGAACCGCCGCCCGCATGAATTGTCTGGTGGCCAGCAGCAGCGCACGGCACTGGCCCGCGCAATTGCCAAGGAAAGCACTGCCGTGTTCTTGGACGAGCCGCTGGCAAACCTTGATTACAAACTGCGCGAAGAACTGCGCGACCAGTTGCCTGACTTGTTCGCCGGGCGCGGGGCGGTGGTGGTTTATGCCACGTCGGAGCCCGAAGAGGCGCTGATGCTGGGCGGTTATACCGCGTTGATGGATGATGGTGCGGTTACCCAGTTTGGCCCGACGGCGCAGATTTACCGCCAGCCCCATAACCTGACCTCGGCACGGGTGTTTTCACAACCGCCGATCAATGCGGCGGCGGTGACGAAACAGGGCAGCCGCGCGCGCCTTGCCAATGGCGTGCAATGGGAACTTTCCGGCAAGGCGGCGGGCCTGACGGACGGGGCCTATACCGTGGCAATCCGCCCGCATCATGTAAGCCCGGTGCGCGAGTCTGGCGATCAGGTGGAACTGAACGGCAAGGTGTCGGTGACCGAACTTAGTGGATCGGAAAGCTCGGCACATTTCCAACTTGGCGATCAATCCTGGGTCAGCCTCGCCCCCGGCGTGCATGCGTTCAAGGTGGGCGCCGATCACGCGTTCTATATGGACCCCGCCAAATGTTTCTATTTCGCGCCCGACGGCGCAGCTGTGGCGTAAGGGCAAAGAAAATGGCAAAAATCACCCTGCAAAACCTGCGCCACAGCTATATGGCGGACCCGACGCAGCCGTCTGATTACGCACTGAAACAGATTGATGTCGAATGGCAGGATGGTGGCGCTTATGCGCTGCTCGGGCCATCAGGCTGCGGTAAGTCCACGCTTTTGAACATCATTTCCGGCCTGCTGATCCCGTCGCACGGCAAGATCCTGTTCGATGACCGCGATGTGACGATGCTGGCCCCCGACAAGCGCAACATCGCGCAAGTGTTCCAGTTTCCGGTGATCTACGACACGATGACGGTCTACGATAACCTTGCATTCCCGCTACGCAATCGCGGTGTGGATGAGGCGCGGGTGGCCAAGCGCGTGCATGAGATTGCCGAAATGCTGGAAGTCACCGCGATGCTGAAAAACCGCGCCTCGGGACTGTCGCCGGATGTGAAGCAGAAAATTTCCATGGGCCGGGGGTTGGTGCGCGACGATGTGAATGTGGTGATGTTTGACGAGCCACTGACCATGATCGACCCGCATCTGAAGTGGAAACTGCGATCCAAGCTGAAAGAACTGCACCAACGCGTGCGCGCCACGATGATCTATGTGACGCATGACCAGACTGAGGCGCTGACTTTTGCCGATCAGGTGGTGGTAATGCAGGACGGCGAGGTTGTGCAGATCGGCACGCCGGTAGATTTGTTTGAGCGCCCACAACATACCTTTGTTGGCCATTTCATCGGATCGCCCGGCATGAACGTGCTGAAATGCGAATTGCGCGAAGGCATGGCGCTGCTGGGGGGCCATCCGGTTGCACTTGAAGGCCCGATCAATGCCGGTTTTGGCCGTTTCGAGATTGGCATTCGGCCGGAATTTGTATCGCTTGCACCAGAAGGCTTGCCCGCTGTGATCCGCAAGGTTTCCGATATCGGGCGGCATAATGTGGTGGAGGCGATGGTGGGTGATCAGCGCATTGCCGCCGTGATCGACGGCCCGGTGCCGGGGCAGGGCGACGCGGTGCATCTGGCATTTAACGCCTCACAAACAAGACTTTACCGTGATGGCTGGATCGCCACATCACCCGCAAAGGCCGCATGATGAAAACCGAAAATCAAAAAGCATGGTTCTTTGTGCTGCCGGTGTTGCTGTTGGTCGCGTTCAACGCGCTGATACCCATGATGACCGTGGTCAACTATTCGGTGCAAGAAACCTTTGGCGACAACGTGTTTTTCTGGCAAGGCCTTGGTTGGTTTCAAGATTTGCTGCGATCTGAACGCTTTCACGCCTCGCTTGGTCGCCAGTTTCTGTTTACCGGCATCATCCTGCTGATCCAGATTCCGCTGGGTGTGGTGATTGCATTGGCGATGCCGCGTCAGGGGTTCTGGGTGCCGGTTTGCCTTGTGCTGATGGCGCTGCCGATGCTGATCCCGTGGAATGTGGTGGGGGCGATGTGGAATATTTTCACGCTGCCCGACATTGGGCTTGTGGGATATTTCTTCAACCATACTTTGGGCATCACCTATGACATGACGCAAAATCCGCTGGCGGCCTGGGTGACGATCATCGTGATGGATGTCTGGCACTGGACATCGCTTGTGGTGCTGCTGGCCTATGCGGGATTGGTGTCGATCCCCGATGCCTATTATCAGGCGGCGCGGATTGATGGCGCATCAAGCTGGTCGGTATTCCGGTTCATTCAGCTGCCAAAGATGAAACAGGTGCTGACCATAGCCATCCTTCTGCGGTTCATGGACAGCTTTAACATCTACACCGAACCCTTTGTTTTAACGGGTGGAGGTCCGGGAAATTCGACCACGCTTCTGTCGATCGACCTTGTGAAAATCGCCCTTGGGCAGTTTGATCTTGGCCCCGCTGCCGCGATGTCGCTGATCTACTTTGCAATCACGCTTTTGGTGTCATGGCTGTTCTACACGCTGATGACCCGCAATGACGCCAAATAGGATGCCCATGATGCGCAAAAGATCATTGATACCAATTGTCTACATCCTGTTCCTGATGCTGCCGATCTATTGGCTGATAGCTATGAGCTTCAAGACCACAAACGAGATCTTGTCAGGCTTTTCGCTGTTCCCGAAAACATGGACGCTGGAAAACTACCGGGTGATTTTCACCGATCCCACATGGTACTGGGGTTACATCAATTCCATCATCTATGTGTCTCTAAACACAGTGATTTCCGTGCTGGTGGCGCTGCCTGCCGCCTATGCGTTTTCGCGGTATCGCTTTCTTGGCGACAAGCAGTTGTTCTTCTGGTTGCTGACCAACCGCATGGCCCCGGCGGCCGTGTTTGCGCTGCCGTTCTTTCAGCTTTATTCCGCCGTGGGGTTGTTCGACACCCACATCGCCGTGGCGCTGGCGCATTGCTTGTTCAACGTGCCCCTCGCGGTGTGGATTTTGGAAGGCTTCATGCGCGGGGTGCCAAAGGAACTGGACGAGACGGCGTTTGTTGACGGCTATTCCTTCCCGCGCTTTTTCGGCACCATCTTCCTGCCGAATATCAGCGCTGGTGTCGGTGTGGCTGCGTTCTTCTGTTTCATGTTCTCATGGGTGGAGCTGTTGCTTGCCAAAACCCTGACGGCGGTGGAGGCGAAACCGATTGCCGCCACCATGACCAAAACCGCATCTTCTGCGGGCTACGAGTTGGGCCTGCTGGCCGCTGCGGGCACGTTGACCATCATTCCGGGTGCCATCGTGATCTGGTTTGTGCGCAACTACATAGCCAAGGGCTTTGCCCTGGGGAGAGTGTGATGCTGGGATGGATGGCGTGGACCTGGCCGACGGCCTTGGTTTTCATCGGGATATTTTCCGCAATGGGCGTGCTGACATGGCTGGAGATCAAACACCCCGGTGGGGATGAACGCAAAGGCGTGCTAGGTCTGGTGACCACACGAGGTGATCGTTTGTTCATCGCGTTGCTGGGGTCGGTCTTCATCTTTCTTGCTTGGCTTGGCTTTGTCGGCATGCCGCTGTGGGCACCGCTTGGTCTGGCATTGGCATGGGGCACGTTCAGCTTTTGGAAGATTTGATCTATCCGCCTGAAATCTTTGCGAAGATCAACAAAACTGGCTAGAAGCGGGAGATTCGGAATATCGTGGAACGGCAGACGTGATGGTGCAGAAGTACAGATTTCTAACCGAAGTCGAATTAGAATTCATGACCCAGCTGTGGGAGCTGGGCCACGGCACCGTGCGCGACATTCTGGATACGCTGTCGCCCGACCGCCCGCTTGCCTACACGTCGGGTGCCACAATCATGCGCATCCTTGAACAAAAAGAATTCGTGACCAGCACAAAACATGGTAAGACATTTATTTATCACCCTGTTCTGACCAAAGACGCCTACCAAACCCGGTCTATCAAGAACCTTTCGGAAAAACTGTTCGACAACACGCCCGCATCGCTTGTGGCGCGCCTTGTCAATGACAGTGACTTGTCGCCAGAGGCGTTGGACGCGATCCGCGCCCTTATAGATAAGAGGCTTAAGGATGATCACAGCTAGCACTGTTTTTGATGCTTATCTGGATGTGAACGCGCTATTGGCCTTGGCGTGTCTGGCGTGCTTTGCAATCGGTTACGCGCTGCGGCTGGTTGGGCTTGGCCATACGGTTCTGGCGCAACTGCGCATGATGCGCGTGATGTTTTTGGCCGTGGTGATCAGCCCGGTTTTTGTGGTTTTGGTGATGGCCGTTGTGCAAAGCGGCTATCTGCAGCCAGCGTCGATTCCCAACCTGTCAGATTTCATCGTGTCGCAATACTTGCAAGGTTCGTTTGCGATGAACCCGTCTGCGCTGGAAAACTTGCTGAGCATCCGGGCGCAAACCGTGTCTGCGTTCTTTGCAAATCATGGTGCGGTTGGCTTTCCGTTGTTTGGCCTGCTTCTGATCGGCATTGCTGCATTTGCAGCGCGGCTTGCACTTTCGATCCTGCGCCTGCGCCGGATGATTGGGGACAGCTATGCTTGGCGGCGGTTCGGATTGCTGCATTTGCGGCTGTCGGATGATATTTCAGTGCCGTTTTCCACCCGTGGCTGGCGCAACCGCTATGTCGTGCTGCCCTCTGCGATGATCACCCGGCCTGCTGACCTGCGCATTGCGTTGGCCCATGAAATTCAGCACCTGCGCCAAAATGACGTGACATGGGAGATTTTTCTTGAAGCGTTGCGCCCGCTGTTTTTTTGGAACCCTGCGTTTTATCTGTGGAAACGCCGCGTTGAACAGCTGCGCGAATTGTCCTGCGACCGGCAGGTGATGATGCGGCGTGGCTACAAAGTGGCCGACTATTGCGATTGTTTGATCAACGTCTGCCAGAACAGCCTGCGCCCACGTCGCCTGTTTGCCATTGATGCGCCGGTTGTCGCCTTGGTGCGGACCGAAAATCACCTTTTCGCCCAGAGGTCGGCCAGACTGCTGAAAAACCGGCTTTTTTCGTTGATAGATGGCAAAACAGAACGCAATCCGACCGCCGTGTTCCTGGCCCTGGCCTTGCCGATGCTGGCGCTGACAATTGCCGCGTCCTTGGCCATTCAAAAACCCAGTGACTGGAGCCAGGACCGCCTTATGCTGTCCACCATCATCAATTTGGAACGCATCCACATCACCAATGCCACCCCAACCTTTGGCCGGGCACAATATTGAATTAGCAAGGCTAACGCCCCGTCATCCAGTTGCCAAACCGCGCCAGCCGGGACGTGGTGGCCGACCCGGATTTCGCTTCGCGCGCATCGGCAGCGTTCAACAGCTTGTACATGCCCCGCACAGCCAGCCAGCGTAGTGGCTCCGGCTCCCACGGTCTGACTTTGCGGTTCACCCATGGAAGATGCACCAGATCCGTGTCGCGCTGCAAAACCAGATCGGCCAGGGTCCGCCCGGCAAGGTTGGATGTTGATACCCCAACCCCCACATAGCCCCCGGCCCAGCCGATGCCGGTTTTGGTGTCCAAACCCACCGTGGCGCACCAATCGCGCGGCACCCCCAGAACGCCGCACCACGCATGGTCGATCTGAACGCCGCGCGCATCCGGGAAATGGCGGTGCAAAATTGCGGTCAGTCGCGCAATCGTTTGATCGTCAGGCATGCCGCGATCATCAATGCCCGACCCGAATTTATAGGGCACCCCCCGCGCACCTACTGCGATGCGGCCTTCCCGCGTGCGCTGGCAATAGCAATAGGCATTGGCAAAATCTCCCAATATTTCATGGCCTTCCCAGCCGATCTTGGCCCAAATGTCGGGCGGCAAGGGGGCGGTTACGATCTGCGCCGAATTCAGCGGCAACCAATCGCGCTTGGCCCTCGGCATGGTGGTGGTAAACCCTTCGGTCGCGCGCAAGATTATCGGCGCGCGCACCGTGCCGTGGCTGGTTCTCACCGCTCCGGGTGCGATTTCCAGCGCAGTTGTGCCTTCTGCGATTCGTACCCCCAGCCGTTCCACCGCCTGCGCCAACCCGCGCACCAGTTTGGCGGGCTGCACCCGTGCCACGCGGCCCACCATCATCGCGCCAAGCACGCCCGGAATGTGCACGCGGGCAGCGGCATCCCGCGCGTTGATTTGCCAAACCCGGTCTTGTTCGCCCCATGCCTGCCTGTGCGCGACCTCGGCGGCCACGCGGGAAAGTTGCGCAGGGTTGGTGGCCACCATCATTTCATCGGTGCGCAGAATATCGGCGTCGATGCCTTCAATACCGGCCACGCGGATCACCTCATCCACCGTGCCGTTCATGGCACTCACCATTGCGCGCACCGATGCATCCGACGATGTCGCGCGGTAACGGCCATGGTTCCACGCAAATCCGCCCGTCAGCCAACCACCGTTGCGGCCCGATGCACCAAAACCGGCAAATTCCTGTTCAATCAGCACCACTTCAAGATCAGGCTGCGCTTGTTTCAAATAATAGGCGGCCCAAAGTCCGGTATAGCCAGCCCCGATGATGCACACATCAGCGGTGCGGTCGCCGTCCAGACCGGACCTTGGCGCGGGCAGCCCACCAATATCGTCATACCAAAAGGAAACATCGCCTTTGCGCAGTGGTTGCATCAACATCCTCCAATGCCCCTTGTTGATCTCAGGCGTTTTTATCGTGGTTTGCAAGGGCTCATACCAAGGCACCAAGCCAACTTCAAAGGCACCGCGCGACAGTCTATGCGTATTTTCGAAACAATCCGCCCGATCACAGCAGAGTGTTGCAATGGTCTGCCAAACTTTCCGGCAAAACAGAGGCAAAATCTTGACCTGGCCCAGCGTTTGCGGTAGCCGCTGGACTGTAAATACGGATGTTTTGGCCTGTGTTCAGTTCTGGTTGTATGGAGTTTTTTTATAAATGCCGATTTCCCCGATTACATTTGATTTCACAGGCAGCGCCCCCAGCGGAACGTCGATGTCGTTCGTAAACAGTGGTGTGTCGCTGACCGTTTCAGCCGCACTCTATAACGGCGGCATTACAGGTGACCAGCAGGTGTACGAATTCTCTACACCGACCTTGTCGATGACCTCTGCCGGCATAGGGTCTTTGAATACTTACGGCGATACCGACGCCCATTTTGATGGATATGGTAAATACGAATTGGCCACTTTGTCGTTCGGTCAGACGGTTAAAATTACCTCAGTAACGCTTGTGCCCTTGGGTACAAAATTCAATACCACTGCGGCCAACACCCAGTTTCTGTTTTTCGGACAGGGGCTTGTCAGTCAACCCAACACTTTGCAAACCATTGATCCGACAGATTTTACCAACAATGTAGCGATCTATGGCACCTATCTGGGCATCGCGGCATTCAGTAAATATGATGGGTTTCGACTGGCCTCAATCACAGT
>JAYSPY010000107.1:0-31638 GCA_043721855.1 Pseudorhodobacter sp. | reverse complement strand
GTAGCCAAGACCCTGATAGCCTGTCGCCACCTTCAGCGCGGCCACAAAAATCAGAAGCGAAATTGCCGTGACAATATCGGGCACCACAAGCGGTTGGTTGACCATCACGGAAATCAGGGTCTTGCCGCGAAACGGCCCGGTGCGGGTGGTGCCAAGGGCGGCCAATGTGGCGAAAGTCGTGGCGATCAGCATGGCACAAGTGGCAATTGTCAGCGACCGCAGGGCCGCGTCTTGCACGATTTCGTTCGACCACGCCTGTTCGTACCAGCGCCACGAGAATCCTTCCCATGCGGTCACGGTTTTGCCTGCGTTGAAGGAATAGATCACCAAGGTTACGATGGGGGCATACAGCATCACGAACACAACCGTCGCGATGGTGGAAAATCCGGGCAGGCGGGATGCAGAAAAACTGGGCTTAGGCACGGCCGCTCTCCCTGTTGGTGACCCGCGTATAGACCGCCTGAGCGATCATCACGATCACCAGCAGCGTCATGCCAAGTGCGGCCCCCAGCGGCCAGTTGCGCCCTTGGCCAAATTGCAGGTCAATCAGGTTGCCGACCATCAGATTCTTGCCACCGCCCAAGATGCGCGGGATCACATAGGCCCCGATCGACGGCGTGAACACCAGAATTGATCCAGCAATGATGCCCGGTTTGACGATGGGCAGGATCACGCGACGCAGAACCTGGCCTCGGCTGGCATAAAGATCAAAGCCCGCCTCCAGCAGGCGCATGTCAAAACGGTCTATAGCGGCGAATATCGGCAGCACCATGAACGGAAGATAGACATAGGCCATGCCGATGAACACCGCTGTATCGGTATAGATGATGCGCAAGGGTTCCGCGATAGCCCCGGTCCACAGCAGGACTGAATTCAACAGCCCCTCATTGCGGATCACTTCGTTGATGGCAAAAGTGCGGATCAGCAGGTTGGTCCAGAACGGAATGGTGATCAGGAATAGCCAAAGAACGCGGGTTTTGGGCGGCTTTGTCGCAATGAACCACGCGGTTGGAAAGCCCACCAATGCAGTGATCAACGTGGTCATCAATGACAGTTTAAGTGACCGCAGCAGGATGGTCAGATGCGCATCCGCCAGCGTGTATTTGCCCGGCTCGAAAATATCTTCGGTGAACAGAATGCTGCGCCAGCCGTTCAGTGAGAATACCCATTCCACATTGCCATATTGCCCCGGCGTCAGGAATGAATAGACCACCATGATCAAAAGCGGGCCCGCTGCGGCCAGTGCCAACAACATCAGCGCGGGCGCGGATAAAAGCCAGTTTCGGCGGGTTTGATCTGTGCCTGCTTCCACCGGCTTAATCCTTCAACACTTGTGCCGCACCGGGCGCAAAGGTGATGCTGGCGGCCGCGCCAATTTCCAAACCGGCCTCGCCCAATGCCGGGCTTTGCAGGCGGGCCACCACTGCCGATCCGTCTGACAGTGCCAGATGGCAATGCGTGTCAGTGCCGAAATAAACCCAGTTGGTGATGGTGGCAGCGATCGCGCCGCCGATTCCCGGTGCCATCACACGCACTTGTTCCGGGCGAACAGCAAGCGTCACCTTGCCCGGCGCAAATGCGCCTGCCACTGCAACCGTGGCACCGCAATCCAGCCGCACACCGCCCGGCGTTGTGGTGCCGGGCAGAAAGTTGGTCTCGCCAATAAAACTGGCGACAAAGCGGTTCGCGGGTGCCGTGTAGATATCGCGCGGCGTGCCGATTTGCAGGATCGTCCCCGATGACATCACCGCGATGCGGTCTGACATTGTCAGTGCTTCTTCCTGATCATGGGTTACGAAAATAAAGGTGATGCCGGTTTCGTGCTGCAATCGTTTCAGCTCGATCTGCATGTCCTTGCGCAACTTCGCATCCAGCGCAGACAACGGCTCGTCCAGCAGCAATACCCGTGGTTTCGGGGCCAGCGCACGTGCCAGCGCCACGCGCTGTTGTTGGCCGCCTGAAAGCTGGCTGGTCTTGCGGTGAGCCATCGCTTCCAGCTTCACCAGCGCCAGCATCTGCGCGGTTGTGGCTGCAACTTCTGCCTTTGGGCGGCCCTGCATCTGCAGCCCAAACCCGATATTTTGCGCCACAGTCAGATGCGGGAACAGCGCATAGCTTTGAAACACCGTATTCACCGCGCGCTTGTTCGGCGGCAAAGCTGTGATATCGGCCCCGTCCAGCAGAATTTGCCCCGAACTTGGCGTCTCAAACCCCGCGATCAGGCGCAAAAGCGTGGTCTTGCCACAGCCCGATGGCCCAAGCAGCGTGAAAAACTCGCCCTGTTTGATGCTGACAGACACATTATCCAATGCGCGCGCCGCAGTCTGGCCCTGACCGAACGACTTGACAGCATTGCGCGCCTCAACGGCGATTTTGTCTGACACGCGATGCACTCCAAGCCCGGCTTTTGATCATATTGGCGGCCAGTTTTGCGCAAAGCAACCCTTGTCTGACATTCTTCAGCATAGCCCTTGCTTATGCATACCCCGCCGGGCGGCGGTGCGCCCAAGGGGCAGCATGCTCAATTTCTGCACAGAGTGCGATCAAGGTTTCATCCTGTCCGAACGCTGCCGCCAAATGCACCCCGATGGGCAGGCCGGTGGCCGATAGCCCGCACGGCAACGACGCTGCGGGCTGGCCGGATGCATTAAAAATGGCGCAGAACGGTGAATAGGCAAACACGCCGTCTGGCCCGGTGCGGTAGGCCAGATAGTCATCTGTGTTATGCCCAAAGCGCCCAACTTTGGCGGAGGGTTCTGCAAGGGTGGCAGTGAGCAAGACGTCGTATCCGCCCCCGTCTTCAGGATCAAAGAACCCGGCCATCTGGCGGCCAAAGGTGTGAATTTCACCCACCGCATCCAGATACCGCGTCGGCCGAAGTGTCGCCGCATGCGCCACCGCCCCGCGCCCGACCCGCTCAATCTGGTCCGGTGTCGCCGCCTTTCCATCAAGTGCTTTTTCGATGGAAAGGGCAGTGCCAACGGCCACGATATCAGTCCACGCCCGCATCATCATCGGCACATCAGCCACCGGGCGGGCGGGGGTAACATGGTGGCCAAGGTTTTCCAGCAGCACTGCCGTTTGCAGCACCGCCTTGCGAACCTCTGGATGAATGGCATCGCCAGTCAGGGTGGTGTCGCAGACCGCAACCCGCAAGCGGCGTGGCGGGCGGCTGATCGCTGTGGCGTGGCCATGTTGCAAGGGCGGTGCCGAATAGGGAGCGCCCAAATCGGCGCCTTCGCAGGCATCCAGCATCACGGCGGTATCGCGCACCGACCGGGTCAGAAATCCGTCAATCGCCATGCCAGCCCAGCCTTCGCCAGCAAACGGTCCATCGGGCAATCGCGCGCGGGTGGGCTTGAATCCGAACAGCCCGCAAGACGATGCCGGAATGCGAACCGATCCGCCGCCATCAGACCCATGCGCCATGGTGACGATACCCGCCGCCACCGCGGCCCCGGCCCCGCCTGACGATCCGCCAGATGTATGTTCAAGGTTCCACGGGTTGCGCGTGGGTGCACCGTAAACCGCACTTTCCGTGGCAGGGCCAATGCCGCCTTCGGGGGCCGTGGTGCGCCCGAAAGTCACCACGCCTGTGGCGCGGATCCGGTCAAAAATCGCCGAGTTGCGCGAATACCGCGTGTTGGCAAACAGGCGCGATCCGTTATGGGATGGAAAATCGACCGCTTCGCAGCCGAGATCCTTGATCAGGAACGGAACACCGCGAAATGGCCCGCGCGGCAGCCCGGCCTTGATCGCGGCGCGCGCTGCGGCCTCCTGCACCAACACCACCGCATTCAACGCGGGGTTATGCGCGGCCACGCAAGCAAGCGCTGCATCCAGCAGATCATCGGGCGATACATCGCCTTTCGCGACCAGCCCCGCCAGGGACGTTGCATCCGCAGCGCCAAGATCACCAAACATGCCAACTCTCCCGATTTTGGCTATGGTGTCGGGGAATTGTGCAGGGGTCCACCCCAAAACGCCCCAAATCCCAGCCGTTCAAAACAGGGCTAGTGTTCAGCGGTTGAAAGTCTGTCGCCCGCCTGCGCCAGGACCCGCCGTATTTCCGCAGCCGTCGGATCTGGCAACATGGGTTTGGCAAGATACCCGTCGATCCCTGCCTCTGAATACTGCTTTCGCACGTCAGCCAGCGTGTTTGCGGTCATCGCTATCACGGGTACCCGGCCGATCGGGAACGCCAGCTTGCGCAGATGGGCGAATGTTTCCATCCCGTCCAGTTCCGGCATGTTCATATCCAGTAACACAAGGTCGATACCGCCGTCGGCTAATCGCAACAGGGCCGCAGCACCGCTGGACGCTTCCACAGCTTCGGCCCCAAACAGGCGCAGGTATGTGACAGCGACCAACCGGTTTGTTGCGGTATCGTCCACCACCAATACCCGTCGCCCCGCCAGATCAATCGCAGCGCCTGCGGCGTTCGCGACAGTTTTGTTTGGGGCAAACGTCACTTCCAACGCCAGCGTCAACACGAAATGCGCGCCTGTGCCTTCGCCCGGTTTGGGGTGTTCAAGCTGCAAATTACCGCCCATTTGTTGGGCCAAAGCGCGGCTTATCGACAGGCCCAGCCCGGTGCCAAGGCTGGTGCCGGGACCGCGCGTGAACGGCTCGAACATCGCCTGTGCGATGTAGGGGGCAATGCCAGGGCCAGTGTCTATCACTTCGATGCGCAACAGTGGCGCGCCGCCGGAACCCGTACTGGGCGAGGCACGCAAACTTATGTGGCCTTCCGACGTGTTTTTCAGCGCATTCGAGATCAGATTGGACAGGCACTGCCGCAAACGCTGATCGTCCATCATCGCCCAGTCAGGCAAATCCGCAGCCAGATCAAGGATCAAGGCCAAACCAGCTTGTTCTATTTGCGGGCGAAACAGTTCTGCCGTGGCGGATATTTCAGTCCGCAGGTTGATGGCGTGACGCCGGATTGGCACATGGCCGCCTTGAATCGACGACATATCCAGAATATCGTCCAGAATGGTCGAAAGCCCTTGGGCGGAACTGATCAGCACCGACAATCTTTCAGCGCTTATCGGGTCTTGGGTACGGCGCAACTCTGCATGCCCCATGCCGAGGATGGCGTTCAGCGGCGTGCGCAGCTCGTGGCTCATCTGCGCCAGAAACGCACCCTTGGCCGCGTTTGCCGCCTGCGCCTCGGCGCGCCCGCGCGCAGTTTCCTTGTGCAACTGGTTGTTGGACAGGATGGCCCCAAGGGCATAGCCAAGCCCTGCCATGGCGCAGACCGTGGTGAAGGCCAGCGACGCAAGATCGCCTTTGTTGATCCACAGCAGGGCGTTGGAGGCCAAGGCAGCACTGGCGATGGCGGCAAACCCGGTCAGCCCCATTGGCAAATGGATCGCCCGCACCGTGGACACATGCATGATCGACGTGACGGCAAGGCCAACCGCAAAGGCCTTCATATAGGGCCCCTCGACGTGCCACATCATTGCAGGCACAACCGAAAAAGCCATTTCAAGAATGAAGACCCAGACCAGACAGGCCCGATAACGGGCAGGGTATTTGGCAGGATCAAGGTTACGCAGCGCGCGCGCGCTCATGATCTCGCCGGCCAGATTGACGCAAAAACAAATCACCATAGCCCAGATCGGAAGGAACAGCGCAGCCAATCCATAAGCCGCTGCCGTCGTTGCCAGCCGCACCGGCGCTTCTTTCATCAAGATCCGGTATTGGCGCACCAACTCGTCACGCCGTTCCGCAGCCGCATTGCACGGCAATGCAAAGTTGGCGAGGGCTTGTGGCTTCGGCATGCTGATCTTACCGTTTGCAAAGGGACGAATGGCTGCTTTTCGCAATGTCTAGCGTGCCATTAAGGCCCAGTTGCGGCATTTTTGATGGCTATATCTTGCAGCAACTTGCCCGTTGCCCGGCTGTAGATGAAGATATGATCATCCATCGTGACTACTGCATACCAGGCATCCGCTTGCGTGAAGGCCTGCGCCTTTGCGCCATCGGGCAGGGTGATCTGGTCTGGCATCGGCAGGCTTGCCCGCATCGCCCCCGGCATCCGGGTGACAATCAGCGCGACGATGGTTATGACACCGATGATCATGGTCAAAGTCAGCACAATGACCAACCACTTCAGAAACCGAAGTGACGGCGGCAGCCCAACTTCTGGCGGAGCATTATCCATGTCTACCCTTCCCGACCCCCAACCGGGGTATCTGACTGTCACACTGGGGGATGCCCCCTTTGTCCGCCTTGATAAGGCGCTTGCCGCCGCAGTGCCAGAGGACGCGTCACTTTCCCGGTCGCGCTTGATGCGGATGATCGCGGACGGTGCTGTATCGCGCGGTGGGGTGGTGATTGATGACCCAAAGGCCAAGGTTGCGGCGGGCGACGTGTTTTCGCTGCGGTTGGATGAGGCGGTTGATCTGGAGGCGCTGGCCGAAGATATTCCGCTGTCTGTGGTGTGGGAAGACGGCGATCTGATTGTGATCGACAAGCCGGCAGGTTTGGTCGTGCATCCTGCCCCTGGCACGCCTACTGGAACACTGGTGAACGCGCTTTTGCATCATTGCGGCGATACGCTGTCTGGTGTGGGCGGGGTCAAACGGCCCGGCATCGTACACCGGATTGACAAGGATACCACCGGGCTGCTGGTGGTTGCGAAGTCGGACCGGGCGCATCACGGGTTGGCAGCGCAGTTTGAAAGCCACGCCGTGACGCGGCGATATCTGGCGGTGGTGCATGGCTGCCCGGACGCCGCCGATCCGCGCTTGCGGGGCTTGCGCGGGATCAGCTTTGAGGCGGGCGGTATCTTGAAGATCGCAACGCATCTGGCGCGCCACAAAACGGACCGGCAGCGTCAGGCCGTGGTGCCCGAAAATATTGGCCGCCACGCAATCACGCGGGTGCGGGTCGTGGAAAGGCTGGGAGCGGCGTCTTTGGTGGAATGCTGGCTGGAAACCGGGCGGACGCACCAGATTCGCGTGCACATGAGCTACGCCGGCCATGCCCTGATCGGCGATCAAACCTATGGCGGGCGGCGCACTTTGGCGGCAAAATCTGTGGGCGAGGTGGCGGCAAGCTTGGCAAATTCGTATCCAAGGCAGGCCCTTCATGCGGCGAGTTTGGGTTTTGAGCACCCGGTTTCGGGGGAACGATTGGAATTTTCTTCGCCTTTGCCGAACGATATGGCTGGCTTGATTGAGGCTCTGCGGGGGTAGGCAGCGCACGTGTGCGACACTTGGTAAATAACTAATATTCCGATATTAATTGAAAAAAAGAGATTTTTTAATCTGTTGGCTGTGCAATATGCCGACTGTGCGTTTGAAGCGTGGAAACATTGCAGTAAAGCAATAGCGGAAATGCGACTTGCTGGACGGACCCGCACGGGACCGTTCAGCAAAGAGGTTTTGGACTTCCAGTCGGGCTTGGACGGGTCACGCGGCGCAAGCTGAGCAAAACGGGGTGTAGGGCAAGAGGTCAAGCCGCGCTTCTTCGATGTCGGTGCCACATTTGACGCAGATGCCGTAAGTGACAATTTCTATACGGACAAGAGCCGCCTCGATCTGGCGCAGGTCGTGTTGTGCGGCGGTGGCCTGTGCCTCTTGTACCTCGTCGTCTTCGCGTTCGGTGGCTTGCTCTTCCCAATCTGAGCTTTCGTGCGATGCGATATCATGTTTAATGCTGACGATCCGTGCGCGGAGCTCGCTCTGCAAGGCAAGTAGGCTGACTTTGCGCACAGAAATTGGGGTTTTGACGTTCACAACAAACTCCTTTGGTTTAATGCTAAGGTGCGGGCAGATTTATCGATGCAAGTCATCATTCGGTAAGAGTTTTTATGTATCGATTGCGGCTCACATTCGTGTGACCCCGATGTTGCAAACCTTCACTTCCGACGGAACTGTTTCGATATAACGTTGGTTAAACAGTGCCGGTTCCTAACCTTGTGGTAGCAGCGCACGATACATATATCAATCAATGCAGTGCCGAATGCCGGGCTGCAAACAATTTCAGGGGGCACGAATGAGCACCTATACCAATCTTCCTGCACCAAGCCCGGAACAGGGTTTGAACCGCTACATGCAGGAAATTCGCAAATTCCCGCTGCTGGAGCCAGAAGAAGAATATATGTTGGCCAAAAGTTGGGTCGATCACCAGGACAGCAAGGCTGCCCACCGGATGGTGACAAGCCATCTGCGGTTGGCGGCGAAAATCGCCATGGGCTACCGGGGTTACGGCCTGCCGCAGGCGGAGGTGATTTCCGAGGCGAATGTCGGCTTGATGCAGGCGGTCAAACGGTTTGATCCCGAAAAGGGCTTTCGTCTGGCAACTTACGCGATGTGGTGGATACGCGCCTCTATCCAGGAATATATCCTGCGGTCGTGGAGCCTTGTGAAACTGGGCACGACATCGGCGCAGAAAAAGCTGTTTTTCAACCTGCGCAAGGCGAAAGCCAAAGTCGGCGCGTTGGAGGAGGGTGATTTGCGCCCCGAAAACGTAACCCGGATTGCGACCGATCTGAACGTATCAGAGGCCGAGGTGATTGCGATGAATCGCCGTCTGTCGGGCGGGGATGCGTCGTTGAATGCAACTGTCGGATCGGACGGAGAAGGCAGCACGCAGTGGCAGGACTGGCTGGAAGATGAAGACAGCGATCAAGCCGGCGATTATGCCGAACGCGATGAGATGGACACACGGCGCGCGTTGATGACATCGGCAATGGCCGTGTTGAACGACCGGGAGCGCGATGTGCTTGCCAAGCGCCGCCTGTCGGAAACGCCAGCCACGCTGGAACAGCTGTCCGAAGATTACGGCGTATCGCGCGAACGTATTCGCCAGATCGAAGTGCGCGCTTTTGAAAAGCTGCAAACCCGGATGCGCGAATTGGCGCTGGGAAAGGGAATGCTGATCCCCGCATAACCCCGGTTTCAGGCAAAGATCGGAAAAGCCCGCTATATTAAATGATCTGGCGGGCTTTTCGCGTTATAAGCCCGCGCATGCGGTTTCCGTTTGATCCTTGGCGGCGGGGGCTATACCTAGCGATCAACGCTGCAATGAAGGAACGCCCCGGATGGACATGCTGAAGACATTTCTAAAGCCGCTGCACCCGGAAGGTTACAAGTTCGTGGCAATTTTTGCGGCGATCACGGCGGTTTTGTCGTTGATCTGGGAACCGCTGGGCTGGCTTGGGCTGGGGGCGACAATCTGGTGTTATTACTTTTTCCGCGATCCGAAACGGTCTGTGCCGCAGGGGGCGGGGCTTATCCTCAGCCCGGCCGACGGCGTGGTATCGTTGATTGAACCTGCCGTGCCACCGCCGGAACTGGGCATGGGGCCAGAGGCGCTGACCCGGGTTTCGGTGTTCATGAATGTGTTCAACTGCCATGTGAACCGCGCACCAATCGCGGGCCGTGTTCTGGCGATTGCCTATCGGCCGGGCAAGTTTTTCAACGCATCGTTGGATAAGGCCAGCGCTGACAATGAACGCAATTCAATGTGTCTGGAAATGGCCGATGGCCGCAAGCTGGCGGTGGTGCAGATTGCGGGCCTGGTGGCGCGGCGCATCGTGTGTTTCACGCAAGAGGGGCAGACTTTGCTGGCGGGCGAGCGGTTCGGGCTGATCCGGTTTGGGTCGCGTTTGGATGTTTATTTGCCGGACGGTGTGGCACCTATGGTGGCGCTGGGCCAGACCATGTGCGCGGGCGAGACGGTGATTGCCGATCTGGAAAACTTCCAGCCCCGGCGCATGGCCCGGGTCGATTAGGGCATGGCAGGCAAGCCCCAGAAACGGCTTCGGCGCGAATTGCATCTTGTGCAGTTGTTGCCAAACTTTCTGACGCTTGCAGCCCTTTGTGCCAGCCTGACCGCAATCCGTTTTGCCATTCAGGGGCAGGGTCAAATGGCGGTGGGACTGATCATGCTGGCCGCAGTGTTGGATTTGTTGGATGGTTGGGCTGCGCGGGCGCTCAGCAGCGAAAGCGCCATTGGGGCTGAGCTGGACAGTCTGGCTGATTTTGCCAGTTTCGGCGTGGCACCAGGGTTAATTTTGTATTTCTGGATGTTGAAAGGCAGTATCGTGCAGGGCTGGCCGGGCCTTGGCTGGATGGCGGTGCTGATTTACGTGATCTGCTGCGCGCTGCGGCTGGCCCGGTTCAATGTGGGCAACAACCGGCCGACATCTGATGGGTTGGAAAAACGGTTTTTCCGTGGTGTGCCGTCGCCCGCCGGGGCGATGTTGGCGTTCATGCCGATGTATTTCGCGTTCATGTGGCCCGCGGCACCCACCCTGCCTGTATGGCTATTGTCGCTGTATCTGATGGCGGTCGGTGGGCTGATGATCAGCAAAATACCCACGCTGTCGTTTAAATCTGTTACGGTAAAGGCCGAAAATGCGCCGTATTTTCTGATTGCCTTTGCCGCCTTTGCCGGGGCAATTTTAACCTCGCCCTGGGCCACCTTGTTTGGCATGGGTTTGGCGTATTGTGGATCGGTGTTGATTGCGGCGCGGTTCTTGCGCAAACCGGCACGAAAGCCGGACGAACAAAATTTGAACGATCATACCGGAGAGTGAGATGAATAAAGTTGTGCGGTGGGGAATTTTGGGTGCATCAAAATTCGCGCAAGATTTTATGGCGCGGGCCATTCATGCGTCTGAGGGCGCGGAATTGGTGGCGCTTGCCACGTCAGATTCGCGCAAAGCAGACGGGTTTCTGGCATTTTGCCCCGGGCTGCGGGTGCTTGGCAGTTATGAGGCACTGTTGGCCGACCCGCAGATTGACGCGGTCTATATTCCGCTGCCCAACCACATGCATGTTGAATGGACGCTGAAGGCACTGGCGGCGGGCAAGCATGTGCTGACCGAAAAGCCGATTGCGATGACCGCGCCCGAGATTGACCAGATTATCGCCGCGCGCGATGCGACCGGCTTGCTGGCGGCCGAGGCATATATGATTGTGCATCATCCGCAGTGGATCCGGGCACGCCAGCTGGTGCAAGAAGGCGCCATCGGCAAAATCCAGCATGTTGATGCTGCGTTTTCCTATGACAACCGGGCCGAGCCGGGCAATATTCGCAATCGGCCTGAAACTGGTGGTGGCGGCATTCGCGATATCGGGGTCTATACTTACGGCTCGGTGCGGTTTGTAACCGGGGCGGAACCGGATGATCTGCAAGCGCGGGTCATCACCGAAAACGATGTGGATGTCTGGGCACAGGTAACTGGCACGATGGCCGGGCCGGGTGGCACATTCACCTATTCAGCGATGACATCCATGCGTCTTTTCTTACGCCAAGAGGTCGTGTTTCAGGGTGAGACTGGCTTGATCCGCATCACCGCGCCATTCAATGCCAATGTCTACGGCGTGGCCCGGTTGGAATGGCACCGCGAGGGGCTGGCCATGCTCGAAGAACGCTGGCCAGCCGATAACCATTACGTTTTGCAAGTAGAGGCGTTTTGCCGGTCCGTCACAACGGGCGCACCCTATGCTTGCACGCTTGAATTTGCGCGTGGAACCCAAGCGATGATTGACCGCATCTTTGCGGTGGCGGTGCCTGTCTGACCGCCGGCCCGATCATTTTTCATTTGCCGGGGTCTGTGCTGCGCGACCCCGGTTTGATGAAACCCTACTACGTCAAGCTGACCGATGGCTTGCGCGCCATTGGGATTCAGGTTGAAACGGTGCAGCACGACCGGGACACCACGTTAACCACGCTCGACGCTATGCCCGGTTTGCATATCGTCGATCATGGCAGCCTGCGGCATCCGCGCGTTTTGAACACCGGAATTGCGTATGTCTACCCGTTCTGGAACCTTGATCCTTGGGGCATAAGGGCGTTGTCTTCGATTGCGTCGTTGACGTTTGACGCGGCATCGGTGGATGCAATTGCCGCGGCGGAGTTTTCGACCCGACTGCGCAAACGACTGGTTGCGCCGCGAATATCGCGCTATCCGCAGGCAGAGGGGTTGGTTGACCTGCCAAGCGGCTTGATTGCGGTATTCCTGCAATCAGAAGCACATCGGGGTGTTGGCGAAACCTGTTACCTGTCCATGCGGCAGATGTTGGCCGCGTTGCTTGCCCGCGACGATGGCCGTGCCATTGTTATCAAGCCGCATCCGCGGGATAAAGACCGCAAAACCCGCACGTATCTGGCGCGGCTTGCGGTGCGCGACGCGCGTGTTCTGGTGGTGGATGCCAATATCCACGATATTCTTGCGCAGGCTTCAGTGGCGGTGACCATCAATTCAGCCGTGGGGATAGAGGCGCATTTGCACCGCGTGCCGGTCGTGCTGTGCGGGCACAGTGATTTTCACCATGCCGCGGTGACCGTGACCGATCGTTTTGGAATGGACGCGGCAATTGCAAATGCCGAAGCCGCTGACTGGGCACATGACGCTTACTTGCATTGGTATTTTGCCGAACAGTGTCTGAACGCGGGCAAGCCCAGTTTGGTCGCGGATTTTTTGGCAAAAATTGCGCTGGTTGCTCCGAACGCCTGATCTGACCCGGCAATGGATCAGGATCATCGAATCGCAAATGTCGTGGAATTTGGGCCGCAAACTGCAGTCTGAGGATTGGTTATCCATGTTAATCAGCGAAAATTATTTGGAAAATCGTGCTGTGAAATGTAAGGCTTGATTGACAGTTCCGCTGCGCTATCCTCACGATTACGTGATAACTATGTAATGAATGGGGCTAATCCAGTGTAAAATGTGACGTATTGGGTGTGGGTTCTCGATATCGAGGCAGATTTTGAAATTCCTGGGGGGGGCGTGCATGGAAAGTCGGACGCGCTATTTTGAAGGGCCGTGACCAGAGCCTTTGGTCAAAGCCAGATCGTTGCTGCAAGAACGCGGGACCGCTTTGCCGGAAGCCGCCGTCAGGGCACTGGCCCGCGAGGTGATCGGCAGACTTGACCTTATCAAGCCGCAAGTGACCAAAATCGAAGCAGGGCACAGCCCAGCACAGGTGGCAGAGCTGTGCGAAGCATTGTTAAGTTCTGACAATGATGCCGGGCACCGCCTGGTAATGGTGGCGCGCGCGGATGGGATGCCGATTGAAACCCTGCATTTGGGCTACATCGCCGAAGCCGCGCGGATGTTGGGCGTGCGCTGAGAAAACGACGAAGCAAGCATTTCGCAGGTCATCATCGGTGCTGGTTGGATTTATGGTATTCTACGAACATTGCGCGATCTGTTCGTGTCGGTTCGCTTGCAACGTCCCGATCGGTACCGGGCGGTCTTTGCGTCAACACCCGGCGAAACCCACACGCTTGGCATCACGATGGCCGCCGATCACTTGCGGCGCAAAGGCTGGCAAATAGATATGAAGGCCGGGCTGACGCATGATGCGTTGGTCAAAACCATCAGCACGGACGATTACCCGATCATTGGGCTATCAGCCAGCACGCCGATGATGATTTTCCCACTGGCCCGGCTGATTGTGGCGCTGCGCGCAACCAATCCCGGCGCTTGGATCATGATCGGCGGGTTGATCGTGCACGAAGAGCCGCATATCCAATCACTGGTAGATGCGGACGGTATAGTGCTGGATATCAAATCTGCCGAAGACCAGATGGAGGCGCATATGGCAGCTGCGCCGCTGGGCAAGCTGGAACAGCAGGGATAAAAGTTTGTCTTGATGCAGGCGTGGTCTGGACTTACGTACATGCCTTCATCAAACAAAGGAAAGCTGCGCCCAGCCTGTGTTCGTTTCTTTGACTTACTCTAACAGATATCTAACAGGCTTTATCGCGTAGCGTAGCGTTGAAAACGATTAATCCTCCATCGCCTCCAGCTCGTCGATAAAGCCCGCGATCATGTTCAGACCTTTGTCCCAAAACTTCGGGTCTGACGCATCAAGCCCAAAAGGGGCCAGCAATTCTTTGTGGTGCATGGACCCGCCTGCGCGCAGCATATCGAAGTATTTCTCCTCGAATCCCGGCAAGCCGTCGGCGTAGGCCGCATAAAGCGCGTTCACCAAGCCATCGCCAAAGGCATAGGCATAGACGTAGAACGGGCTGTGTACGAAATGCGGGATATAGGCCCAGAAGGTTTCATATCCATCCATGAAATCAAAGGCGTCGCCCAAAGATTGCGCTTGAACTGACATCCAGAGGGCATTGATATCGTCGGGCGTAAGCTCGCCTTCGGCCCGCGCGGCATGAAGCTTGCACTCAAAGTCGTAGAACGCGATCTGGCGAACCACGGTGTTGATCATGTCTTCAACCTTGCCCGCCAGCAGGGTTTTGCGTTCGGCCTTTGTTTTAGCGCCGTCCAGCAGTTTGCGGAAGGTCAGCATTTCGCCAAACACGCTTGCCGTTTCAGCCAATGTCAGTGGCGTTGACGACAGCATTTCGCCTTGCCCCGCCGCCAAAACCTGATGCACGCCGTGGCCCAGCTCATGCGCCAATGTCATCACATCGCGCGGCTTGCCAAGGTAGTTCAGCATCACATACGGGTGCACTGTGCTGACTGTGGGGTGGGCAAAAGCACCGGGCGCCTTGCCGGGTTTCACGCCTGCGTCGATCCAGCCTTTGGTGAAGAAGGGCTTCGCGATATCTGCCATTTCTGGGGAAAAGTTAGCATAGGCGGAAAGGACGGTTTCGGTTGCCTCGGCCCAGCCAACGATTTTTGGCGTGTCCATCGGCAGGGGGGCGTTGCGATCCCAAACCTGCATCCGATCCAGCCCCATCCATTTGGCTTTCAGGCGGTAATAGCGGTGCGACAGGCGTGGATAGGCTGCAACCACGGCATTGCGCAGGGCCTCCACCACCTCCGGCTCCACATGGTTGGACAGGTGGCGGCCATGCTGCGGGGTTGGCATCTTGCGCCAACGGTCGTGGATTTCCTTTTCCTTGGCAAGGGTGTTGTGCACACGGGCGAACAGCTTGATATGCTTGTCAAATTCCGCCGCCAAAGCCCGCGCGCCGGCCTCGCGCATGGCGCGGTCGGGATCGGTCATCAGGTTAAGGGTGGCTTCAAGACTCAGAGGCTCGTCCTGCCCCGCCACGGTGAACATCAGCCCGGCCATGGTTTCATCGAACAAGCGGTTCCACGCGGCGGAGCCGACGGTGGATTGATCGTGCAGAAACTTTTCCAGCTCGTCCGACAACTGGTAGGGGCGCATGGCGCGCATTCGGTCGAATACGGGCTTATAGCGGGCGAGGGCTTTGTTGGCGTTCAGCAGATGGTTTAGATGATCCTCATCCAGGCGGTTGAATTCAAGGCTGAAAAACACCAGAGGCGTGGTAAATTCGGTGATTTTGTCTTGCGCGTCGGCCATGAATTTGGCGCGGTCAGAATCCATCGTGTTCTGGTAATAACGCAGGCCCGCGAAAGACATGATGCGCCCGGCGACGATGTCGATCTGCTCATATGTCAGCACGCAGTCCAGCATGGCAGCGGCGTCCAGCGTTGCTAGCTTGCCCTCATACTGCACCGCAAACCCGGCGCAGGCTTTTTGCAACCATGCCATATCACGGGCAAATTCAGGGCCGTCCGTGCTAGGGTAAAGATCGCTCAGGTCCCAGTCGGGCAGCTTGCCGAAAGCACCGCCCCCGGTTGCGTTGACATCAAAGACGGGCTTGGCAAGGGAAGGCGTCATCGGGGAACCTCGTTTTCAGTTGGGTGACAGATAGGGCCGTCCAGCCCCCCTTCGCAAGGCAAAGCGCAGATTTTGATTTCCTTTTCGCCCAAATACTCAAAGAACGGATGCCGCGAGCACTGCCTTCAGGGCATCAAGCGTGTCAATTTCGTCCGGCCCTTTGTCGCGGCGCCAGCGCAACATGCGCGGAAACCGCAAGGCAATGCCCGATTTGTGGCGCGGGCTGGCTTGGATGCCCTCAAACGCCAGTTCGAACACCAATTCAGGTGGCACGCGGCGCACCGGGCCAAACCGTTCCAGCGTATTTTTGCGCACCCACGCGGTGATTTGGCCAAATTCGGCGTCGGTCAGGCCGGAATAGGCTTTGGTAAAAGGCACCAACTCATTGCCATCGCGCACGGCAAAGGTAAAATCGGTGTACAGGTTGGCGCGCCGCCCGTGGCCCGCCTGAGCATAAATCATCACGGCGTCGATGGTCATCGGATCCAGCTTCCATTTCCACCAATCGCCACGTTTGCGACCTGCATGGTAGGGCGACGCTGCGCGCTTCAACATCAGGCCTTCGGCGCGCAGGTCGCGGGCACTGGCGCGGATGCTGGCAAGGGCTGGCCAATTTTCGATGGGGATGTGTGGCGACAGGCCGAGGGCGAGTTTGGGATCAAGCCCCGCGATCAGTGCAGCAAGCCGCGCACGTCGCACCGCCAGCGGTGCAGTGCGCATGTCCACACCAGCGTCTTCCAACAGATCATAAGCCAGCATCCGTGCGGGCGCGTCTTGCAGCAATTTTTTCGGCACCGTTTTGCGGTTCATCCGGGTTTGCAGGGCGGCAAAGGGTTGTGGTTTATCCGCGCTGAAATCCCACGCCAGAACCTCGCCATCTATCACTGTGCCGGGGGGCAGAAAATCAGCCAATCCTGTAAATTCGGGAAAGCGGTCGGTGATCAGATCCTCGCCGCGCGACCACAGGGCAAAGGCACCGGGGCGGGCGACCAGTTGGCCGCGAATGCCATCCCATTTCCATTCGGCAATCCAGTCTGCGGCGGGGCCAAGCGCATCTGGCGCGCCTTCAAGACCCGAAGCCAGCGCAAAAGGGTAAGGGCGCGATGTGCTTGCGGTTGCATCCGGGCTGATCAGATCAGAGAATTGGGTGGTTGCGGGCTGCCAATCGCCCATCAAGCGGTGGGCAATGGTCGCTTCGTCCATCTCGGTGGCGCGGGCCAGAGCCTTTGTCATCAGGCCATGCGCCACGCCCATGCGAAAGCCGCCGGTGATCAGTTTGTTGAAGATGAAGCGTTCATCCGCACCAAGCGTGTGCCATGCGTCCAGTATAGCCGCCTTGCGGATGTCGGCAGGCTTGCCGGTCAGACCCATCAGGATGGTTATCCACGCGGTCAGGGTTTGCGGCTGCGCTGCGATGACCGGGGCGGGTAACAGGTGGGCAATGGTTTCGGCAAGATCGCCGACGATCGTGTAGCTTTCTTCAAAAAGCCAGTCGGGAATATCTGCTACCTCTGCCGCCCACAGGCGTAATTCGGTTGTGGTGACGCTGCGTTTGGGGCGGCGACCCGACAGAATCGCGATGGTCCAGACCCGGTCAGGTTCGGGTGCAGTTTGGAAATAGGTGGTCAGTGCCGCCAGTTTTGTGGTGGTTTTGGTGGTGCCATCAAGGGCTGTGAACAGGGCCGCGAAGTGTTTCACGCCCCGGCCTCTGACGGTTCAGTTTGCGCATCATCGCCGGTGTAATCGGTTGCAACTATGCCCGCGTCATAGCCCTGACTTTCCAGCCAGTGGCGGAACGGTGCGGTGTAGCCGTGGGTGACGAACACGCGAGAGGCCCCGGTGGCGCGAATGGCTTGGTTCAGCCCCGGCCAATCAGCGTGGTCGGATATGGCAAATCCGGTGCCAAGGCTGCGGCGGCGGCGGATGCCGCGCAGGGCCATCCAGCCCGACGCAAACGCCTCGGCCGTTGGGGCAAAGCGTTTGGCCCAGGCGGAACCAAGGGCCGAAGGTGGGGCGATGATCAGCGCGCCGGGGTGGGTTTTGGGCGTGACGGTGGCGACGGCGCGGGTGGTGGCGGGCAGGGTGTAGCCTTGGGCGCGCAGGATTTGCGTGGTTTCCTCGACCGCGCCGTGGGTCAGGATCGGGCCAATAGGCGGCAGGGCCGACATCAGGCGTTGGGCTTTGCCAAAGGAATAGGCGCCGATGATGGATGTGATGCCAGCGGCGGCATTGGCGGCCCACCATGCAGCAACACTTGCGATAATGTCGGCCTGTGGTTGCCAGTGGAACACTGGCAGGCCAAAGGTGCATTCAGAGATGAAGGTGTGGCATTGCACGGGCGTGAAGGGCTCTGACAGGCCATCTTCTTCGGTTTTGTAATCGCCGGAGACGACCCAGACCTCGCCCTTGTGTTCAACACGAATTTGCGCCGATCCGGGCACGTGACCTGCAGGGTGAAAGCTGACGCTGACGCCATTGATTGCACGCGCCTCGCCGTAGGCAATGGTGTCGGCTGTGATCTGCCCTAAGCGGTGCCGCATGACAGGCAGTGCTTGCTGCGTGGCAAGATACGCACCATGCCCCATTCGGGCGTGGTCGGAATGGCCGTGCGTGATCAGCGCGCGGTCCACGGGACGCCACGGATCAATATAGAAATCACCCCTCGGGCAGAAAATACCGCGATCGGTGAAGGTAAGAAGCGGAGTATCAGCCATGCCTTTAGTGTAGCGCAGGGCTTGCCAGTTGCCAGCCGGATGGCATGCACAAAGATTGTGCATATGACTGTGGTTGGGCAGGAAAATCACGCATCCCCCTTCCCCCGGCGGAATTGCGCTGTTTAACTGGCGTTGACACGGAAAGGATCCAGCCTTTGCCAACCTATTTTAACGAGATGTATCAGGACGGCGTGGTGCGCGCACCCTATGCGCAGCTGGAAGACTGGACGAAGGCTATGCCAGACGCGCTGCGCCAGATGAAACAGGCCGAGGCCGAGGCGCTGTTCAGGCGTATCGGCATTACCTTTGCGGTATATGGCGAGGGTGGCGATCCGGACCGCTTGATCCCGTTCGATATGTTCCCGCGGGTGTTTACCGGGGGCGAATGGTCGCGGCTGGAGCGCGGCATCAAACAGCGCGCGCGGGCGTTGAATGCGTTTCTGGTGGACGTGTATGGCCGCGGCGAGATTGTGCGCGCGGGGCGCATTCCGGCCAGGCTGGTGTATCAGAATGCGGCCTATGAGCAGGCCGTATCTGGCTTTGTGCCGCCGAAAGGTGTGTATTCCCATATCGTTGGCATTGATCTGGTGCGCACGGGACGCGATGATTTCTTTGTGCTGGAAGACAATTGCCGCACGCCTTCGGGTGTCAGCTACATGCTGGAAAACCGCGAGATCATGATGCGGATGTTCCCGGATTTGTTCCGCGAAAACCGGATCGAGCCGGTGGACAGCTATCCTGAAAAGCTGCGCCGGACGCTGGCATCGGTGGCGCCTGCCAAGTGCAATTCGGAACCGACAGTGGTGATCCTGACGCCGGGGTCGTTCAATTCGGCCTATTACGAGCATTCGTTTCTGGCCGATCTGATGGGGGTGGAACTGGTCGAGGGGCAGGATTTGTTTGTTGAGGGCGAATATGTCTATATGCGCACCACCGAGGGCCCGCGCCGGGTGGATGTGATTTATCGCCGGATTGATGACGCCTATATCGACCCGTTGTGTTTCAGGGCGGATTCGATGCTGGGCATACCGGGGCTGATGGATGTCTACCGGTCTGGTGGCGTATCAATTTGTTCCGCACCGGGCGCGGGCGTAGCGGATGACAAGGCGGTTTACTGCTTTGTGCCCGAAATGATCCGGTTCTATCTGGGCGAAGAACCGATTTTGCAGAATGTGCCGACATGGCAATGTGGGCGTGCGGATGATCTGAAATATGTGCTGGAACATCTGGCCGAACTGGTGGTGAAAGAGGTGCACGGGTCGGGCGGCTATGGCATGCTGGTGGGTCCAAAATGCACCAAGGCGGAGGTGGAGGCGTTCCGCCACCGCATTCTGGCCGATCCCGGCAATTACATCGCCCAGCCGACACTGGCGCTGTCGACCACGCCAACCTTTGTCGATGAAGGCATCGCGCCCCGGCACGTCGATTTGCGGCCCTATTGTCTGGTGGGGGAACGCATTGAGCTGGTGCCGGGGGGTCTGACGCGGGTTGCGCTGAAAGAAGGCTCGCTGGTGGTGAATTCATCGCAAGGCGGCGGCGTCAAAGACACTTGGGTTCTGGCGGAGTGATGGGATGTTAAGCCGCACCGCAGATAACCTGTACTGGATTGCCCGCTATATGGAGCGGGCAGAAACTGCGGCGCGATTGCTGGAGGTCGGCGCGCGGATATCGCTTTTGCCATCTGTGCATGGCTACCGTAGCGAATGGGACAGCTTGCTGAAATCTGCCGGAACGTCGGAAGCGTTCCAGAAGAAATACGGCGATCCGGTGCAGCGTGACATCGAAAGCTTCCTGTTTTTTGACCATGATAACCCATCATCGGTCGCCGCTTGTATCACGGCGGCGCGGGAAAATGGCCGTGTCGTTCGCACCGCGCTGACCAGTCAGGTCTGGGATGCGCTGAACACCGCGTTTCAGGAACTGCGCGACCTTATGGGCCGACCCCGCGCTGAACTGGAACTGTCGCGGCTGACCGACTGGACCATGCGCCACGCTGCCATGGTGCGGGGTGCGATTGACGCCACCCTGTTGCGCAACGATGGCTATAACATACTGAATCTAGGCTACTATCTGGAACGCGGCGATGCAACTGCGCGGCTGATGGATGTGAAATACTATGTGCTGCTGCCACGGCTGGAATTTGTAGGCTCGGGCTATGACAATTACCAATGGACCACGCTGCTGCGCGCGCTTTCCTCGCACCGGGCGTTTCACTGGGCCTACGGCGGCGAGGTGACTGCGGGCAAGATCGCGCATTTCCTGATCCTGAACCCGCAATGCCCGCGTGCCCTGATCACTTGCGTGGCGGGCATCAACAACCATCTGGGCCGCGTGGCCAAGCTTTACGGTCGCGAAACCGATGCGCAGGCGCGTGCGGGCGCGATGATGGCCGAACTTGACACGCTGAGCGTGGATAAAATCTTTGACGAAGGGCTGCATGAGTTTCTGACGCGGTTCATTCAGGAAAGCGCGCAGTTGGCGGCGGTTGTGCGGGAAACCTATCTGAGCGGGGATCTGCGCTGATGTTATTGCAGGTTAATCACATCACCCGCTATCGGTATGACCAACCTGTGCGCGGCGTGGTGCAAAGCCACCGCCTTACGCCAACCCCGACCGAGGGGCAGAAGGTGCGCGACTGGGCGATTACCGTGACGGACGGCCAGCGAGGCGGGGTATTTCGCGATGGGGCGGGCGATCTGGTGCAAAGCTGGTCGGTGCTGGGACCGGTAAGCGAAATTGCGGTGACTGTCACCGGCACGATCGAGACGAAGGATATGGCGGGGCTGCTGAAGGGCCCGCGCGAAATGCTGGCACCGGAAACTTATTTGCGCGAATCTGCCCCGACGCGCGTTGATGCCGCCCTGACAGATCTGGCGCGGTCTGTGCCACAATCGGGTGATGCGCTGGGCATGGCGCATGCGCTGTCTGGCATGATCAGTGATGCGATTCGCTATGCGCCGGGGTCCACCTCAGCGCATACGACGGCGGCAGAGGCGTTGGCGCTGGGGACGGGTGTCTGTCAGGATCATGCCCATGCGATGATTGCGGTGGCGCGATATTTGAATATTCCTGCGCGCTATGTCTCGGGCTATTTGCATGCAAACAGTGACGGTGAAGCCCACGAGGCCGCCCATGCCTGGGCCGAAGTTTATATCGCAGGCCTTGGCTGGGTTGGGTTTGATCCGGCAAACCGCTGTTGCCCGGATGCGCGGTATATCAGGTTAGGGTCAGGCCTTGATGCCCAAGATGCAGCCCCGATCCGGGGCACCGCGCGCGGCCCCGGCAAAGAAAGCCTTGATGTGACGGTTGCGATTGCGGCGATGCAGCAATAGGGTTGCGGCCACAATGACCGGAGAATTTCGATGACCTATTGCGTGGGCCTGTTGCTGCAAGATGGCATGGTCCTTTTATCAGACACCCGCACCAATGCGGGGCTTGATAACATCTCAACCTACCGCAAGATGTTTGTCTTTGAAAATCACGGCGAGCGGGTGATCGCTATCATGACGGCGGGTAGCCTGTCGATCACGCAAACCACGATTGCCCGGCTTCGCGATGCGATTGATGACCCCGATGCAACGGCTGATACCTCGATCCTGTTGGCACCGACCATGCTGAAGGTTGCTGAAATTGTGGGCAATACGCTGGCATTGGTGCGCTGCACGGTTGAAGAAAAACTATCGGCTATGAATCAAGGTGCCAGTGCCAGCATGATTGTCGCCGGGCAGCGCCGCAACGGCGCGATGCGGATGTTTCTGGTCTATCCCGAAGGCAACTTTATCGAGGCCACGGAAGACACGCCGTTTCTGCAAATTGGCGAACATAAATATGGCAAACCGATTTTGGACCGGGTGATAAAACGCACCACAAGTCTGGCGGACGCGCAAAAGGCGGTACTGTTGTCGATGGATTCGACCCTGCGGTCGAACCTGTCGGTGGGCATGCCGCTTGATTTGTGCGTGATTGAACGCGACGCCTGCAAAATCAGCCATCGCAGGCGTATCGAGGCGGGCGACAAAGGCTTTCGTGCGATGAGCGAGGCCTGGTCCGACGCATTGCGCGAAGGATTTACCCGGATTACCGATCTGCCCTAGCGATGGGCGATGAAATGGGCGGCGATCGAATCAAACAGCCGCTTTCGCATGGCAGGCGTTTCCATCATGATTTCATGTTCTGCGATGGGGTAGAGGTCGATGCTGCCATTGCGCCATTGTCGCATTCTCAGATGGATTGGCGCCGTATCAACCACCCTTTCCGACGTGCCTAGCGCGCAGATGGCAAAGATGGCAGGCGCGGGCAGCAGTGACAGGGCGCGGCATTCGGCAAGGGCCGCGTGCAGCCAGCCCATGCTGGGACCACCAAGAATAAGATCGGGATGCTGGCCTGCTTGCCGTTGCATATAGGCGTACATATCGGCATCGGTGGTCAGCACATTTCCAAGAAACGGTGCCTCCAGCACATAGGTTTTCGATGATGTCCCCGGCGCATAGCGCCCCTTTTGGCCAATCCAACTTGCCGTGGTTGCGATGGCAACCGCCATCGGGCGCATCCACGCGGCCATGCTGATGCCCCACATCGGAGCTGTAAACGCTACAGCCTGAAACGGCAAATCGCGCATCAAAGCCCGCAGGGCAATGCAACCCCCCATGGAATGGGCCAGAATGAAATAGGGGCGTGGGCAGTCTTGTTCATGTGCCAGCTTAAGAACAGCGTCCAAGTCTTTTTGATACTCTGAAAAATTGCCAACATGGCCTGACATTTTATCCGGCAACGCACGGTCCGCCAGCCCTTGCCCGCGCCAATCGAGCGACACTGTGGCAAAACCGCGTGCGGCCAGATCGCCCGCTGCCCGACCATATTTTTCAATGTATTCGGTGCGGCCTGGCAGCAAGAAAACCGTGCCTTGTGTTCCCCCCGGCCAGATAGCCGCACGCAGCCGCACGCCGTCAGCCGCATGCAGCCAGAACGCCTGCCCACCGGGCGGGCCATCTGCCACATCGGTGTACAGCGGGGCCGTGGTCACGATAAGGTTGCGCCCACTTTCATTGCCATGCCCATGTTACCATCCACCGACAATTTGCCCGTCATGAATGCCATTGTCGGGTTCATGTCGCCGGTCAGAATGGCCATGAACACCTCTGACTTGGCAGTCATGGTTACATCTGCTTCTTCATCGCCGGCGCGCACGCCGTTGACATCCATCATGATGCTGCCTTCGCCGGGCATCACGAATTTACATACTCCGTCAAAGCTGGGCACTTTTTTGCCCAAAAGCTCCACTGCCTTGGAAATTACGTCGCTCATCGCTGATCCTCCGATTGTGACTGCGCGGGATATGGCTTTTCCCGGCGGCTGCGCTAACATCTACGTTATGAAAGCGCAAAAACGGTTACACAATGTTATCCTTGCGGCAGTACTGCCGTTTTTTTTGATATGCTCGCAGGTGGCTGCGCAAACGGCAGACCTCGATGACCTGTTTGCCAAGCTGCTGACGGCAGACGCGCCAACATCGGAGCGGCTGGAACAAGACATTTGGCGCGAATGGTCTAAATCCGGCTCGCCCGCGATGGATTTGCTGTTGCAACGTGGCCGCGATGCAATGGCTGTGGGCGACAATGATGCCGCGATTGAACATCTGACGGCGCTGATCGACCATGCGCCAGATTTCGCCGAAGGCTGGAATGCGCGGGCGACGGCGTATTTTCAGGCGGGAAAGCTGGGTCCATCTATCAGCGATATCGGCCATGTGCTGACGCTGAATCCGCGGCATTTTGGGGCACTGGCGGGGCTTGGAATGATATTTGAGCAGCTGGAAAAGCCCGAAAAGGCGCTGGACGTGTACCGCGCCGCCTTGGCTATACATCCGCACCTTGCAGGGGTATTGGAAAGCATTGCACGACTGGAGGCTGACGCCGCCGGGCAAGCGCTGTAATTGCCAACCCGCCAAATTGGGGCCGATACGATGGATGCGATGCCACGGGTGACGGCGGTCCTTGGGCCGACGAATACGGGCAAGACGCATTTTGCCATTGAACGCATGTTGTCGCATCGCACCGGGGTTATCGGATTGCCGCTGCGGCTGCTTGCGCGCGAGGTGTATGACCGCGTGGTCGCCCTGCGCGGGCCGTCGGTGGTGGCGCTGGTGACGGGCGAAGAACGTATTGTGCCAGACCGCACGCTGTACTGGGTCTGCACGGTGGAAGCGATGCCGCTGGATATCGGCGCAGATTTTGTCGCGGTGGACGAGATACAGCTGTGCGCTGATCCCGACCGGGGCCATGTGTTCACCGACCGCCTGATCAACGCGCGTGGCTTGATGGAAACCTTGTTTCTGGGGTCTGACACCATGCGCCCGGCGATTGCCGCCATGGTGCCGGATGTGACCTTCGTCAAGAAAGACCGCTTTTCAACGCTTACGCACACAGGTTCGAAAAAGCTAAGCCGGATGCCGGAACGCAGTGCAATTGTCGGGTTTTCGGTTGAAAATGTCTATGCCATCGCCGAACTGATCCGCCGCCAAAAGGGGGGATGTGCGGTGGTGATGGGCGCGCTTTCCCCCCGCACCCGTAACGCGCAGGTCGAACTTTATCAGAATGGCGATGTCGATTTTCTGGTGGCAACCGACGCTATCGGGATGGGCCTGAACCTTGACATCAAGCATGTGGCGTTTTCATCGACGGCCAAGTTTGACGGCCACCGGATGCGCGGGTTGTTCCCGCATGAATTGGCGCAGATCGCCGGGCGGGCCGGGCGGCATACGCAGCCGGGCAGCTTTGGCGTCACGGGCGATGCGCGACCGTTGAATTCCGAAACCATCGAGGCGATTGAAAACCACCGCTTTCTACCGGTGCGCAAACTGCACTGGCGCAATGCCGTGATGGATTACGGCACGCCGGATCGCTTGATCCGGGCGCTGGAGGCACCGACAATTGATGATTGGCTGACCCGCGCGCGCGATGCCGATGATATCACCGCACTGAAAGCCTTGGTCGATATGCCCGAAGTGCGCGCCATGGCCAACAGCCCGCAGCGGGTGCGCCTGCTCTGGGATGTGTGCCGGATACCGGATTTTCGTTCTGCGTCGCCGGGCGAACATGCAAGCCTTCTGGTGCAGATTTTCACCTTTCTGGTTGGGCGCGGCTTGGGGGGTGGGCGAATCCCTACTGACTGGCTGGCCAAGGCGGTAGCGCGGATTGACCGCGTTGACGGCGATATTGATACTCTTTCCAAGCGATTGGCGTATATTCGCACCTGGACTTACGTTGCGCAGCGTAAAAACTGGGTCGATGACGAAATCCATTGGCGGGGTGAGACGCGCGCTGTAGAAGACCGCTTGTCAGATGCACTACACGCGCGGCTGACCCAACGATTTGTTGACCGGCGCACATCAATTCTGATGCGGCGGTTAAAGCAGAAGGAGAGCCTTGTGGCTGAGGTGAATGATAAAGGCGAAGTGACCGTCGAGGGCGAATTTGTGGGCAAACTGGAAGGCTTCCGGTTTCGTGCAGATGCGTCAGCGTCGCCAGATGAGGCGCGGGTTGTAGCCCAGGCCGCAATTCAGGCGTTGAAACCGGAATTCCATCTGCGGGCGGACAGGTTCTATAACGCGCCCGATACGGAGATGGATTTTACCGAACAGGGGGGCCTGATGTGGGGCACCTTAGCCGTGGGTAAGCTGATTTCTGGCCCCGAGGCGATGCGCCCGTTGGTTGAGGCGTTTGTGGATGAAGAGGCGGGCCCTGATGTGGCGGATAAAGTCCGTCGCCGGATGCAGCATTTCATCGACCGCAAGGTAGCCGCCCAGTTCGAGCCCTTGCTGGCGATGAGCAGGGATGAAGCGCTAACCGGACTTGCGCGCGGTTTTGCCTTCCGTTTGGTTGAAGGGCTTGGCGTTCTCGCGCGCGATGCGGTGAATGACGATGTAAAGGCGCTGGACCAGGAAGCGCGGGGCGTTCTGCGCAAGCACGGCGTGCGGTTTGGCCAGTTCACGATATTCTTGCCAGCCCTGCTGAAACCTGCGCCGACGCGGTTGCGGCTGGTGTTGTGGTCGCTATTTAACGGCCTGCAAGAATTCCCCGAAAGCCCGCCGCCCGGTTTGGTGACCATCCCCAACATCGCGGACGTGCCCAAAAGCCACTACACCCTGGCAGGGTATCACCCCGCCGGTGCCCGCGCTATTCGCATTGATATGCTGGAACGTCTGGCCGACATCCTGCGCGCGCGCGACAGCCGGGCCGGGTTTGAAGCCAGCGGCGATATGCTGTCGATCACCGGCATGACGCTGGAGCAGTTTTCGGGTCTGATGGAAGGACTTGGCTACAAAGGCGAAAAGGCCGAACGTCCCAAGGTTAAAGCGGCCCCTGCCAAGGTTGAAGCCGCAGCGCCTGTCATTATCGAGGGCGAATTCGTCTCGGTTCTGGTAGAGCCGGAGCCATCGGAAGAACCCAGCTTGGCCGAAGACGCCGAATCGCCTGCACCAGAAATGGAAACCTTCTACACTTTTACATGGGCCCCGCGCCCCCGCGAACGTGAACCACGCCCCGCCCGCCCCGCGCGCGCAGCTGGCAACAATCGCAACCGCGATGCAAAACCGGCTGACGCTGTTGCGGGTGATGCGGCAGTCGTGCCCGCTGAGGCGGCAAATCAGACACTCCGCCCGCCAAAGCAAGACGGTGGCAGGCAAGATGGTGGCAGGCAAGATCGGGGCAGGCAAGATCGCGGTGAAGGTGGCGGCTACAAAGGCAACAATCCCAGAGGCAAGGGTGGTAAGCCCCAAGATGCGGGCGGCAAGGACCGGGGCGGCAAAGATCGCGGCGGTAAAGCCGGTGCTGGAAAAGATGGTGCGCAGTCCCAGAACAAACCGTTCGAGGCCCGTTCGCCCCGCTATGAAAAGCCGATTGATCCTGACAACCCGTTTGCCGTTTTGATGGCATTGCGCAACAAGACGTAGCGCTTGGGCGGCCCCACGGCAAAGCAAAACCCCGATGCGGCCGTGCGGTTGCGGTTGGATAAATGGCTGTGGCAGGCGCGGTTCTTCAAGAGCCGCGCCGAGGCTGCGGGATTGATCAGCAAGGGCCGTGTGCGGTTGAATGGCGTGCGCATGTCCAAGCCCGGCCACGGTGTTACCGTGCAAGATGTGCTGACCTTTGCGCAGGGCGACGCCATTCGCGTGGTCCGGATCACCGCTTTGGGCACCCGGCGCGGACCTTTTGCCGAGGCGCAAACGCTTTATATTGATGTGGCTGCGGCACCGACGCCGCTTGAATGATCGGGCGCGCTGTCTTAATCAGACGCTCGAGACAAATTTTACAGGGCCTGCCATGACATATGTGGTGACTGACAACTGCATCGCCTGCAAATATACCGACTGCGTCGAAGTTTGCCCGGTGGACTGCTTTTACGAGGGGGAGACGATGCTGGTCATCCATCCGGATGAATGTATCGATTGTGGTGTTTGCGAACCCGAATGCCCGCCTGACGCGATCAAACCAGACACCGAACCGGATATGGACAAGTGGGTTGAGTTCAATCGTAAATATTCGATCATGTGGCCGGTGATCATCACCAAGAAAGATGCGCTGCCAGATGCCGACGCGCGCGACGGCGAAAAAGGCAAGCTGGAGGCATATTTCAACGAAAATGCCGGCGCTGGTGGCTGATCGGGATTTGTGACTGATTCGTAAATACTGCAGGGCGCATTCGAGAGCATTCCAGAAAGTGCAAATAATTCAATGCGCTGCAAGCCGACGTTATAGATTCGCTGCGGTTGGAAACAGGCAAATTTTGTGATATACTCATATCATAAACGAGCATGAAGGCCAGAAACCACCCTCTGCGCGCGTGGCGTAAGAGACAGGTATTTTTGTGACAGCAAATTTTCATCGCCGGGGCAAGTGTGCCGCGGGCGGTGATTTGTGGTCGCAAATCTGGCGGACGTGCCGCCCTTTAAGGATGTGCCCGAATGACCAAAAGCAAAAGACCCGATTTTCGCCCCAACGAATTTGTCGTCTACCCGGCGCATGGCGTTGGTCGGATTATTTCAATCGAGGAACAGGAAATCGCGGGGCTGCATCTGGAACTGTTCGTGATCTCGTTCGAAAAAGACAAGATGACGCTGCGGGTTCCAACGCACAAGGCCACCGATATTGGCATGCGGTCGCTGTCTTCGCCCGAACTGATTGTGAAGGCGCTGGATACGTTGAAGGGCAAAGCGCGCGTGAAGCGTGCCATGTGGTCGCGCCGCGCGCAGGAATACGAGCAAAAGATCAACTCTGGCGATTTGCTGGCGATTGCAGAAGTGGTGCGCGATCTGTACCGCACCGACGATCAGCGCGAACAAAGCTATTCGGAGCGTCAGTTGTATGAAGCAGCCCTTGAACGCCTGACCCGCGAAGTGGCGGCAGTGAACGGCGTCGATGAAGCCGGCGCGCAGAAAACAGTCGGCGAAGTCCTGATGTCGCGCGCGGCGTAAGCTGCAGAATTGGCGGTTTGGGAAAAAATGTGGGTTTTGGCCTGCATTTTTTTGCTTTATTGCCCGCTCATCGCCCGCCTGACGGGGGCTCTTTGCTAAAGTTCAGCGAAAAGCGACCGCAAGGGCGGCGATGAGCGCGGTCAAGAAAGGCTGGCGGCAAGCGAACAAAGCGCGGCTGCTTCCGCCAATTGTTGGCACGCCCCAAGAATATCGCCGGTTTGCCCGCCGATTTTGGCGCGCGCGGTCAGACCGAGGCCAAGTGTCACCAGACCCGCGAAGGCGACCATGCCAACGGCGTTCCAACCTGTCAGCACCAGACCAACCGCCACGCCAATCAGCACAGCCAGCCCAGCCACCTTCGGCGTGGGCCTGCCCACCAACTGCGACAGGCCCGTCGCCCGCGCATTTGGCAGCCAAGCCATCAACACCGCCATCGGCGCGCGCGATAGGGCGGCCACTGCAATAATTGTTCCAAAATGGCTGCCGGTTGCCAATAGGGCAGACAGTGCCGACCACCGCGCAAGCGTGACCAAAATCAGCGCCAGCACGCCATAACTGCCGATATGGCTGTCTTTCATAATCTCCAACCGGCGCACCTTATCCCAGCCGCCCCAAAGCCCATCCGCGCTATCGGCAAGCCCGTCTTCGTGCATGGCCCCCGTCAGCATGGCTTGCGCGGCCAATGTCAGTGCCGCCGCTACCGCAGGCGTCAGGCCCAAAAACAGTGATAACCCGGCCACCATGCCCGCCATCACTCCAATGATCACCCCCGCCACCGGATAGGCCCAAGCCGCCGCCGCCCCGCGCGGCGTTGCCGTAGGGTAGCGCAGCGGCAACCGTGTCAATAGTCCAAGGGCGGCCCGCAGATCGGCCAAAGCCAACCGCGACATGTCGCTTGTTTGCATGAAAATGCCCTTTCCGCGCTTTTCGAACGCAAGCTTAGTCGATACCCAAGGGGGCAGCCCGTATCAATCAGGATTATCCCTTATGGCCCCGTTTCGCACTCTTGATCAGTTTCGTATGCTGCTGCAGGCGATGCCTATGGCAGACGCTGACGCGGCTTCAGCGGCGCGCGACAGGAACAGCCAGTTGACCAAACCACCCGGTGCATTGGGGCGGCTGGAGGATCTGGCGATTTGGTATGGATCATGGCGTGGCACTGCCCGCCCGGTGATGGAGCGCCCGCAGGTGATTGTGTTTGCGGGCAACCACGGTGTCACCGCGCGCGGCGTGTCGGCCTTTCCTGCCGAAGTGACCGTGCAGATGGTGGGCAATTTCCGGGCAGGCGGTGCGGCGATCAACCAGCTGTCCAAACTGTTTGGCGCGCAAATGGATGTGCATGCGCTTGATCTGGATCGCCCGACTGCCGATTTTACCACCGCCGCCGCGATGACCGAAGAGGATGTTGTGACCGCGCTTGCAACGGGTTGGGAGGCAGTCAATCCGACCTGCGATTTGCTGGTCGTTGGCGAAATGGGCATTGGCAATACCACATCGGCGGCGGCCCTTGCGGGCGCGCTCTACGGTGGGGCGGCACAGAATTGGACCGGACGCGGGACCGGGGTGGATGATGCGGGACTGGCGCTTAAAACCAAAGTTGTCGCCGAAGGCTTGGCGCTGCATGCGGGCGTGACGGCAGACCCCTTGCAGGCGCTGCGCTGTCTTGGCGGGCGGGAACTGGCGGCGATGACCGGGGCTATTGCGCGGGCGCGGGAAGAACGCATTCCCGTTATTTTAGACGGCTTTATCTGCACGGCGGCGGCGGCGGTGTTGGAACGCTGCGCGCCCGGCGCGCTGGATCATACGGTGGCGGGCCATGTCAGTGCCGAGGGTGCGCATGGTGCATTGCTGGCGCATCTGGGCAAAGCGCCGTTGCTGGATCTGGGCTTGCGGCTTGGCGAAGGGTCCGGGGCTGCGCTGGCAATCGGCATTCTGAAAGGGGCGCTGGCCTGTCATTCGGGCATGTCGACCTTTGCCGAAGCTGGGGTGGCGGGCGGCTGATGTCACGGCGTGTCGCTGAAGCAGGCTGAGTATTTTTGCGAAAAGGAAGCGCGCAGAGATGGCGCTTATTCGGCAGGCTCACGGTTTGGGCGGGCGGCGTCCAATTCGTTGATCAAGGATGTTTCAAGATCGCGTTCAAGTTGCCGCGCGCGCGCGATGTACGCGTCGTTCTTTAGCACAGACTGACCGGGCACCCACAATTCGGCCAGATCGCGCATTGCGTCGCGGTCTACGTGAAAATAGGCCTGCGACAACTTGGCAGCCTCATAATCCGAAAAACCCATGTTTTCTAGCACATACCGGCCCGCACGGATCGAGCTGTCAAAGGTTTCGCGCACGATGTCGTTGGCCCCGGCTTGATACAGTTCATACACATGCACCCGGTCAACGGCGCGGGCGACGATGTGCAGATCTGGCCGGGATTTGCGGGCGAAGGCCACAATCATGTTGGACTTTTCACGACTGTTCACCGCCACCACCAGGATGGACGCCGTGGCCAATCCTGCCGCCTCCAGCAATTCGGGGCGGGCGGGATCGCCGAAAAACCCCTTCACGCCAAAGCGGCGCATCGCTTCAATCGTGGCCATATCGGCATCCAGCACGACCGTGGAAATGCCCGAATGGCGCACCAGTCGGTTGACCACTTGGCCAAAGCGGCCAATCCCGGCGATGATGACTTTGCCGGTTTCGTTGATTTCATCCGCGGCCTGTTCTGGCATGCGGCTGGCCAGCCTGCGGGCCAGTCGTTCATATGTGATGAATAACGCAGGCGTCAGCAACATCGACAGGCTGATCACCAACAGCGCGATCTGTGCCACCTCTGCCGACAGGATTGTTTGCTGCAGCGCAAAGCTGGCGATTAAGA